>CALDNG010000059.1 GCA_937915285.1 uncultured Desulfomonile sp.
ATATACTCATAGCCCCAGAAGTAATCGGCCGGAGCGAGGTCTTTCGGACCACTGACCCACGCGCCTGAAGCGCCTGAGTGCGAACCGATAAAGTAAGGCTCGGCGGCCGCGATCTCTGACTTCTTCTCTTCGGGCTGAACGTCGGTTCCGGCCCAGAGAATGGCCTGGGAGATCGTCATGTCAAGGAAGTCTTCCCATGCCTCGGCTTCAAGTTCTTTCATTTTCTTCTTGAAGGCCTTGGGATCATCGGCATACTGGTTGGCGATCTTCTGGATGGCTTCTTCGGTCCTCATATAGATGGGGCCCTTGCCTTCGAATTCATCCAGCATTCCGAGGTAGTTACGCAGGTTGGCGGGGATCGGCTTCACTGCGCCGTAGGAACCCCAGTTAGCGAGTTCGTCTCTGCGCTCAACCATGTATTCGCCGCCGAGAGCGTTAGTCGCACGTGACTTGAACAGGAGGAACCATGCGCCGACCGGTCCGTATGCATCCTTGAAACGAACAGGGATGAAACGAACTTCCTGGCAGGTCTGCTCAGCGCCAGCGATCAGTGTGAAATAAAGGCTGGATCCGGAGTTCCAGGGTGGGTACCATGCACGGCCAAGGCCTTCACCGGAGCTTCTGGGTTTGAACACGTGAACCGCGCCACCCATGGCTGCCAGAACCGCTTTGGCTTTGAATACATAGAATTTGTCTTCACGGGTGCTGAAACCGAGGGCGCCGGCAATGCGGTCACCATCGAGAACAGGCGTGGTGATGAATACTCTCTCGAAATACTCATGACCATACTTGGTCAGAGCGTTCTTGGCGGCTTCTGCAACGATAACCTTGTAGGATTCACCGTTGATCATGAGCTGCCAGCGGCCTTCATGAACATACTTGCCTTCAGCGTCCAACCAGATGGGGAGTCCCCATTTTTCGAACAGGTGAACGGAAGAGTCAACGTGACGCGCTATGTCATAAACGAGGTCTTCACGGGTAATGCCCATGAGGTCGTTACGGACGTAACGAACATAGTCTTCAACCGTGTTGGCGCCAGCATTGATGTCAACATACTGGTTGATAGCTGAAAGGCCCATTGCGACTGCGCCTGAACGATCCATAGCTGCTTTGTCTACAAGTGTAACCTTAAGGCCGTTCTTGCTGGCCCAATAAGCCGCTTCAACTGCTGCGCCGCAGGACGCCATGCCGCCACCGCAGAGTAGAATGTCAGTGGTAACTTCTACTGTTTCAAAATTCGCCATATTTAGGTTCCTCCTCGAATTACTTCTTGACTGTGGGCAGATCTGCCAACTTTAGAGCCGCGGGTTCATTGTAAAGGCACTGTGAAGCCAGGTCCGTGCAAACTTCACCATATCCACCATCAGGAGCTGCTGTACCTTCAGCCGTTGTACGGATGGGGAACTTGAACCTTTTTACCTGACCACTGCGGAACTTCACTGTCCACATGATGTCTTCCGAGCCCCTCAGAGGAACACAGGAGGCGCCCATAGGAACGAAGTCAGCGTAGCCTCTGACGTCAATTGCCTGCTGCGGGCAAATCTTTACGCAAGAATAGCATTCCCAGCACATTTCAGGAGCCCTGTTCCAGGCTTTCATCTTCTCTTTGTCAAGAACCATCAAGTCGTTGGGGCAGATGTACATGCAAGCGGTCTTGTCCTGGCCCTTGCAACCATCGCATTTTTCCAAAATAACATAACTCGGCATGAACTAACCTCCTAGTTGGTTTGAGCTTTGTTAGAGTCGTTCGACTCTCTTGACACGTTCGTCTTCAGGGTTTCGATCTTTTTCCGGCTCCTCCTTTTCCCTCAAGAATGGTCTTGTTGACTCGAAAGAAGCAGAGTTACAAAAAAAACATTGAGACCACCACCCGAAAATGTAAGCCAGCCTTAAAAAAGATCAGCCAACCTGGATATTCCGGCGGACATCTCACAGAAGAGTCGAGGAACACAGGACCTTCCGAGGAAAACTTTGATCATCTGATCTCTTACAAAAGCTGAGTTTGCGCTGTAATTTAAAAATTGAAATCCTGTCAGGCCTAAAGAATAGCCTAATCAATAATGAGTACAGGATTCAATCAAATCCATCACAAATTGTCAAGCTATTTTTAAATGCCACAGAAGCTTATTTTATTAAAAATTACAGCTATATTTCCTTTGCGATGAGGTGAAGATATAATATAATAGAGAGTTCAGGTAGCTGTTAAACAAGGAGCCTTCTGTGATGAAATCAGTCGCCAGGAATGAACCATGCCCCTGCGGAAGCGGTTCAAAATATAAAAATTGCTGCATGGCCAAAGACTTAGCTTCTCAAACCGATGTGGATGAGGTTTCTCAGGTTAAAGCCACGGCCTTCAAAAAAATGTCGGATGGTTTGTGGAGAGACGCCATAGAGGATTTCAAATCCATCCTGGACAGGGCGCAGCAGCCCTCTGTCCTCCTTGAGGCCATTGCAGCCTGTTATGATGGTCAGGAAGATTATCTGATGGCTGCCGAGTTTTATGAGAAGGCTCTTGCCTCTGGCCCGCCTCAGAGAAGATCGGATAACCTATACAGACTCGGGGTATCCAGGGGATGCGCCGGAAGGTATGACAAAGCGAAGTCGGCCTTTGAGGAATGCCTCAATCTTTCGGGCGATCAGGGCCAGATTCAGCATTTGCAACAAATAATAGGTCACCTGGATTCCCTCAAGGACAGTGATGATTCCAACCTGTTTGTTGTTCAGGTTCAACTTCAGAGGGCATTCACGGAGTTGGAGGCGGAAGATCACGCTGCTGCTGCGAGACGCCTTGAGAACCTTTTGAGAATAGCCCCGGATAATCCTTCGGTTCTGTATAATCTCGGTGTTTGCTATTCCTTCATGAAAAAGGACGACGAAGCTTTGGCCGTGTTTGAAAAGGTCGTGGAAATGAACCCGGGAATTGTGGCGGCCTACTACAATATGGGGCAGATATGGCTGGTGAGCAAACGTGATTTTTCGAGGGCGCTTCATTGCTTTAGCTGCGCCATCCACCACAGGCCGGATTATATTGGCGCCCATCATCAGAGGGGCGTGGCCTATGAGCTTCTCGGTGATCTTGAAAAGGCTGCTGATTGTTTCAGAAAGACCCTGGAACTTGCCCCTGGGACCAAACAGGCTCAGGAAAACCTCGACAGGGTCATGCAACTGATCAAACCTAAAAATTGAACGGACATTCACCGAAAGGATTACTGTTATGAAAATCCAGGACTCTGGATCAAAGGACTCTAAATTGATGACTTGGGACGACACGTTCCGGTTCCGGTGTCATCAGAAGATCGACTGCTTCAATTCCTGTTGCAGGGATGTCACGATCCTACTAAATCCACTTGACGTTGTTCGTCTGAGAAAGAAGCTCGGAATATCCTCTACCGACTTCATTGAGACCTATACCCACCTGCTTTTATCCAGAGAGAGTGGACTGCCGGCGTTAGCCTTGAAGATGTCCGACGACGAGAAGAAGCAGTGTCGTTTTGTTACGGATCAGGGTTGTTCGGTTTACGACAGCAGGCCGTATTCCTGCAGGCTCTATCCTTTGGACACGGAACAGGGAGTGGAGTATGTATTCGCAGTAGACCAGGCGAAATGCCATGGCCTGGGTGAAGCCGAAGAGTGGACTGTTGAGCGATGGAGAAACGAACAGGGTCTTTATGACTACGATGACATTGATCACAATCTGAAAGACGTAATGCATGCCGACATGCTGTGGGAGGAAAAGATTGTAGATCAGAGAATGCAGGACATGTTCCTGATGGCAATCTACGATGTAGACCGATTCAGGGAATTTGTTTTCGAATCTTCATTCCTTCAGAAATTCAAGGTTGATGATGACATAATCGAAAAAATTAGGAATGATGATGTGGCCATGCTTTATTTTGCCTCCCAATGGTTGAGGTTTGCGTTGTTTGGGCAAAAGGGCTTTCTTAAAATAGATAAGGATTTCCTGGAAAAAAAGAAAAGGGAAGTTCTCGGTAAGAGGGAAGCACAGGAATGAGACATGCTCTGCGATCGTTTGCGTTTGTCTTGGTATTGCTGACCGTTTCAATCTGCAGTTCATTTGCGGACTCCGTCGATGATCATATCAAGGATCTCAAAAGTTCAGATCCGGAAGTCCGGGCGAAGGCTGCATTTGAGTTGGGCTGTTCCTGAAACAGGCCGGCAAAGGCCGTGCCGCCTTTGATTGAAGCGCTCAAGGACACAAGCCCAAAGGTACGCAGCGCCGCAGCGGAGGCTCTTGGAGCCTTCCCCAAGGATGATAACGCCTTTTCGGCATTGTTGTTGGCCAACAAGGATCCTGTAATTGAGGTCAGGCGGTCTACAGTTCTGTCTTTAGGCCGACTCTCACAGGGTGACGCCAATGTGGAAGGTTTGCTTCGTCAGACACTAACAGACGAAGACCCGATATTGAGGTCGAATGCTTTGCTTGCTCTGGCGTTAATGGGGAAATATGATGAAGCGGACTTACCACAAATAGCCACTGCTCTAGCCAGTTCAAGTGAAAGTACGGCCAAGGCGGCCGCCAGGGCCCTGGGAGCCATTGGGGTGGAAAAACCTGACAAGACGCTTCCGTTGCTTATGAAAGCTTTAGATGACAAGGACTCTAACGCAGCCAAACACGCCCTTCCTGCGCTTAGAAAAATGAAGAAGGACGCAGCTCCGGCCCTTCCCAAAATAGCGGCCATGTTTTCGGGTTCAGACGCCGCTACACGCTCAGACGTGCTCGATACAGTCGCTGCGTTGGACGAAAAAGGGGATTACTCTCTTCCCATATTTGTGAAGTCCCTTGAATCAAGCGATGCCATAGACAGGAAAGAGGCGCTTATTGGGCTTCTGAAGTTCAAGTCCAGTTGGCGTGAGTTCATAGCTCCTCTCATCGGGATGCTTGATGACCCTGAAGTGGAAAATCGAATGGTGGTGGTTGGAATCCTCAAGGGGATCGCAAACGAATCTGATCAAGCAGCCTCAGCGCTGACGTCCATGACATCCGATGCCGACATTAGGGTCAAGAATTCCGCCATCAGCGCATTGAGTCAGTTAAAAAACCCATCTGGCGAAGTGTTGCTAGCGCTTTCAAAGACCGTCACAGAAAAGGACCACCGAGTCAGAATGGCCTCAATAGGCTCGCTCAGAAGGCTCGGGGTAGATGTCCCAGATCAAGTGATACCAATACTGAACGAGGCGCTCAATCAGGAGAGTTACGATCCTGCAAAACGATTGATTAAGGCTGCGCTCGAAGAACTTGAACTCAACAGACAGGGGGGCGCAAAGAAAAACTAGTTGTTTTGCCTCGCCGCGATATCTGCGGACTCGGGCATAGAAGCAAACGTTCACACGGATTTAAATATCCAGTTCCTGAACTTCTTTTGCATGCTCCTTTATGAAAACAAACCTTTTGCGCACATCCTTGCCCATTAGTGTGTCGAAGATATCGTCGGTAACTGTTTCGTCCTCGACAGAAACTCTCAGAATAGTCCTGGTAGATGGATCCATTGTGGTGCTCTTCAAAGTTGAGGGGTCCATCTCCCCCAAACCTTTAAAGCGCTGAATCTCAACTTCCTTTCCGTTCTGTCTCTTTAGTAGGTTCTCTTTTTCCCTGTCAGAAAAAACATATTTGATGACGTTCTTTTTTCCAGAGCCGATTCTTATTCTGTAGAGCGGCGGCATAGCCAGGTAGATATGACCTCGTTTCACAAGTTCAGGAAGGTACCTGTAAAAGAACGTGAGCAGCAGGGTCGCAATGTGGTGCCCATCAACATCAGCGTCCGTGTTGATAATGATTTTTCCGTATCTAAGCTTGGAATAATCGAAGACCTTTCCCATTCCGGTTCCGATGGACAGAACCAGATTGGAAATTTCCCTGTTGGCCTTCATTTTTTCACCGGAAGCCTGCTCCACGTTGAGTATTTTTCCTCGTATGGGCAGGATTGCCTGAAATTTTCTGTCCCGAGCCTGCTTCGAGGAACCTCCTGCGCTGTCTCCTTCGACAATGAACAATTCGGTTCCGTCCCTCGAGGTAGATGAGCAATCGGCCAGTTTTCCGGGCAGCGTCAGTCTGCGAGTGGCCACCTTACGATTCACTTCGTCACGAGCTGCCCTTGAAGCGACCCTGGCTTGAGCCGCGAACATTATCCTGTTGGCGATAGCAGTTGCCTGAGTCGGATTCTGACTAAGCCAGGTTTCAAATGCCGTCTTCACAACAGGTTCAATCTGCTGAGCCTGGGGACTGTTCAAGCGCTCCTTGGTCTGCCCCTGAAATTCGAGGTTGCCGTGAAGGTACACAGATAGAATTGCGACCAGGCCCTCCTTGACATCGTCTCCTGTAACTCCCTTAACCCCTTTGGGCAAGCCATTGCGTTTTTCAATGTACTGACGCAAAGTTTTTGCGAGTCCCGATCGGAAAGCATTTTCGTGAGTGCCACCGGCAGGAGTGGGGATGGAATTCACGAAAGACAATATCTGACTGCTGGTGTCCGAGGTCCAGGCAAAAACAACCTCTAGCTTCAGGTCATTGTCATGCCTGTAGATGAAAGGCTGAGCAACCATGGTTTCCTTGTCATCTATCAGCTTGTCAAGATAATCGAGAATTCCCTGCGGATATAGAAATACTTCGGTCGTATT
This sequence comes from uncultured Desulfomonile sp., assembly GCA_937915285.1. GTDB lineage: Bacteria > Desulfobacterota > Desulfomonilia > Desulfomonilales > Desulfomonilaceae > CAITZA01. The sequence continues at coordinate 6,637 of CALDNG010000059.1, forward strand.
CTCAATCTTGTCTATGAATCTGATTTTTAGACCGGCCACCAGGAAGGACTTTATCTCCAGACGCTGCCGGATTATTTCCCGTGAGAACTCTGTCGAACGAAAAATATCTTTGTCGGGAGTGAAAGTGACTTTTGTTCCTGAACCTCTGGCCGGCGACACTCGGGTAAGAGTATCAATTGGTTTTCCTCTGGAAAATTGCTGGGAATGTCTGAAACCGTCCCGTTTGACTTGTACGGTCAGAGCTGAACTCAGTGCGTTTACTACCGAAGCGCCCACTCCGTGAAGTCCGCCTGCAACCTTGTAGGCGTCATCATCAAACTTTCCTCCGGCATGGAGGTTACAAAAAATGGTTTCTACCGAATTCTTTCCAGTGGCAGGATGAGTCTCTACAGGAATCCCGCGTCCCGAATCACTTATTGTAATGGATCCATCAGTACCGAGGGTGACTTCAATTGATGAGCAATGGCCGTTTAGGGCTTCATCGACGCTATTGTCAAGGATCTCCCATACCAACTGATGAAGCCCCTCGGATCCAGTTCCGCCAATGTACATTCCAGGCCGTTTTCTGACAGCCTCCAGTCCCTTAAGAACCTGTATATCCTTTACTGTGTAGGAATCAGACATTTAGCCCCCAACCACCCTTTCATCCTTTTCTAACCTTACGATGGAATCCAGGATCTTCTTGCCCCTTCCACCACGTTTGCCTATTACATCTTTCTGAATTGACAGTCTCGTTTGCTGACCGTTAATAGCCTCAACTTTCAGTTCATCACCATTGCTCGCCGTTTCCAGGGCTACCAATTGATGATCGTTGTTGAGCTTGATGAGAATTACCCCCTGCGAAACACCGGACATCAGGGGAACCTGGTCTACATTGAACAACAACATACGACCATCATCGGATGCGACAGCCAATAGATCCCCGGTAACCGAACTCACGGCCAGAACCTGGTCCGACTCCTGGAGATTTACCATCTTCCTGCCTATGCGCTTGGTCGACTCTCGAATGGTATCAATGTCAAATCTAAAACCCTTGCCCATCCTCGTGACCAGAATACCGAAGCGTGGCGCGACTTCTGTAGTTTGAACCACTGTTGATTCAGAATCCTGGCTAGTAAATAGGTCCGGCTGATCTTCATCTTCCTGACCCGAAACATCCTCATCCCGCCCATCCGGGGATACATCTGATCCCGGAGAATTTTTGACCGCATCTGGAGCTATTAAACCGACCAGGAGTTCTCCATCGGAAAGACTCACAAGAGAACTCACCGGTTCGCCAAATCCCGTTGAAGCAGGCACGTCTGCCACCTTTATGACATAGACTTTCCCGAAATTAGAGAACAGGGCCAGTGTCTTGGATGTGTTGACTCTGACTATGTGAAAAAGTCCGTCTCCCTCGCGAAATTTCAGTGAGCCTATGTCACCTACTTCAAGCTTAATTCTCCGAATCCAGCCATGCCGTGAAAGGATTACGGTGACATCATCCTGATCGACAAATTCTTCCGGGTTGTATTCCAAGGACAAGGCCTTTTCGCCCTGTATTAGAACTGAACGCCTTTTGTCGCCGAATTTCTCAATTATTTGGGCGAATTCATTGTCGATTATGTTCCAAAGGCGCTGTGGACTTTGAAGATCTGCAGATATCTCGCTGGCCTCCTTACGTTTTGCATGAAGTTCATCGAGAACCTTGCCGATCTCCATTCCCACTAATCGATACAGTCGCAATTCGAGAATGGCATCAACCTGCTCATCATCGAGACCGAAGTAATCTTTGAGTCCGGAAGCCGCTTCCTGACGATTCCTGGCTGAACGTATTATCTGAAGAGCCTTGTCGAGATCGTCAAAGAGTCGCTCGAACCCTTCAAGGGCATGAATCCTCTTTCTGAGCGCATCCAGCCGGCTCTGTAGCCTGAGAACCGTCTTTTCGTACCTGAAATCAAGAAAGTATTTTATGATCCTCTCAAGTGAAAGCCTGTCCGGGGCGCCTGAGGGATTGATTGCAATCAGATTGACCGGAAAGTTTATCTGAAGATCTGTGTGCCTGAACAGAAAGGCCATGACCGAATCCGGTTTGACGTCGGACCCTCGCAGTTCAAGCGCGATCCGTACATCCTGAGCGCTTTCATCACGGATATCGTAAACATTTCGAAGGCGTTTATCACGTATTAGGTTGGCGATCCTCTCGATGAGCCGAGACTTGTTCACTGAATACGGGATGGAGGTGATAATGATGTTCTGCTTGCCCCTGCCCGCGCTTTCCGTGATGTAGGACGCTCTGACTCTTATTGCTCCGTGCCCTGTGGAATAGACATTATGAAAACCATCCTCGTCCAGAATGATTTGGGCGCCGGTAGGGAAATCAGGCCCCTTGATAAACTTTAAAAGCCCTGCAGTGTCGATTTCCGGGTTCTTGATCGCTTCACGGCAAGCTGAAAGGACTTCTTTGAGATTGTGTGGAGGGAATGAACAACTCATCCCTACAGCTATTCCCGATGATCCATTGAGTAACAAGTTTGGGACCAATGCAGGGAGCACATCCGGCTCATCTCCCATGGCGTCGTAAGTGGGTCTGAAGCTCGTGGTTCCCTGGTCAATCTCTTTGAGCAGGAAATTGGCAAAAGGACTCAGGCGTGTTTCGGTGTATCGCATGGCTGCAGGCGCATCTCCGTCGATGGAGCCGAAATTTCCGGATCCCTGAACCAGTGGATATCGAAGGCTGAAATCCTGCGCCATACGCACAAGGGAATCATAGGCAGCCTGATCTCCATGGGGATGATACTTTCCGATGACTTCTCCCACTACGGCAGCTGCCTTGCGCATTTTGGCGGCGTCATCCAGCCTCATTCTGTGCATTGCAAACAGAATACGCCGATGTACAGGTTTTAAACCGTCCCGAACGTCAGGCAAGGCGCGAGCCACTATGGTGGAAAGCGCATAAGCCAGGTATCGCTTTTCCACTTCCGAACTAAGGGAAGTTTCCTTGATACCCGTTTCTTTTGTTACCCCCAATGATTCCAGATTACCCATAAACACTTTCTCATTTTTTAGTTCAAGTTGAGGTCAGCCAAACTTCAGGCAGTGGCGACAGGCTCATTACCGAACTGGTTTTTTATCTCGCTTGCAAAAGCCTCTGAAGGATCGCATCCTGAGGATCCCAGACTTATAATAGTCTCGGACCTGTTTGGAATTGTTACGGAGAGCTTAACCGGCACCTTTCCCCTGTAACGCGAAAGAATGTTCTTCAGGTTCCTGATTTGCGATGAATCCGTTCCAAGTGTTGATATCCTGACTGTAACAGACTTGCTGAAATGCCTGGGCGCATCTTTTAGGAGGTGTACTTCCTGGGCCAGTAGTTTTGGCGCATCCGGCTCACCCTCTCGCACTCCTGCAAGGATTAGAGGTTCATTACTATTAAGAATATCTCTGGTCAATGCATACAAATCAGAAAAGACAGTCACTTCGACGATACCCTCAAGATCCTCAAAGGTCACAAATGCCATCCTGTCACCCTTCTTGGTGTTTATTTCCTTTATTGACTTAACCATACCGGGAAGCCTCACCAGGGTCGAAGAAGACATGTTGATCAGACGTGATGTACTTGAATTCGTAAACTCCCTGATGATGGATTCGAAGTTCATAAGGGGATGACCGGTGACATAAAAACCGATGAGGTCTTTTTCGAATGAAAGCTTGAGGAGATCGTCCCACTCAGGCAGTGGCGCAATTGGCGGATCGGTCAGATCGCTTGAGGATCCTACGACACATTCTGTTGAGAATAGATTGAACTGGCCTTCGCTCTGTTCTCGCTGAAAACTTGCGGCCTGATCCAGTATTGAATCAATGGATTCCAACATTGATCTCCTGTTGGGACCCATCCCGTCGAAGGCGCCGCATTTTATGAGACTCTCTATAACCTTCTTGTTAACTTTCCTGAGATCAACCCTCCTGGCAAAATCATACATTCCACAGAAAGGGCCTCCCTCCCTGCGAGCTTCAAGGATTGAATTAACCGCGTTCTCTCCAACATTTTTGACCGCTCCAAGACCAAACACGATCTTTGAATTGTAAACATGAAAGTTCTCAAAAGAATCATTCACATGTGGAGGCAGGATCTGTATCCCCATGTTCCTGCATTCTGAAATATAAGTGGTTATCTTATCGGGATTCCCGGTTTCACAGGTTAGCTGGGCCGCCATAAATTCGGATGGGAAATGAGCTTTCAGGTAAGCCGTCTGATAGGTAATCATAGCGTAAGCTGCCGAATGTGACTTGTTAAATCCATAACCGGCGAATTTTTCCATCAGGTCGAATATGTATGCGGCCTTTTCGGGATCAATCCTGTTTTTTGCAGCTCCCTTCTCAAACCTCGATTTCTGCTCAGCCATTTCAGCGGCTTTTTTCTTACCCATGGCGCGTCTCAAAAGATCCGCTTCGCCCAGGGAATAATCCGCCAGCTCCTTGGCTATACTCATGACCTGTTCTTGATAGACGATTACACCATAGGTTTCCTTCAGGATGGATTCGAGTTGTTCCAGCGGATACTCGATCGGAGTGCGGCCATGTTTACGGTTTATGAAATCATCTACCATGCCTGATTCCAGTGGACCGGGCCTGTACAAAGCGAGAATGGCTATGAGATCCTCGAAAACAGAAGGCCTGAATTTTGTCAAAACCTCTCGCATTCCCGAAGATTCAAGCTGGAAAATGGCCAGGGTGTCTCCCCTGGAAAGCATCTCAAAAGTTGTGGTGTCGTCGTAAGGGATTGTATTGATGTCAAAATCGTGCTGTTGGGTCTCACGAATGAGTTTTATAGCCCTGTCCAGAACAGTGAGGGTTTTCAATCCAAGAAAGTCAAACTTTACCAGGCCGATCTTTTCAACCCAGGTCATGTCGAACTGAGTCAGCGTTTCGTCATTTTGCCCCTTGTAAAGCGGCAATCTCTCAACAAGAGGTTTATCCGAAATGACTACTCCTGCAGCGTGAGTCGAGGCGTGCCGTGTGATCCCCTCAAGAGACTTTGCTGTGAGGATAAGATCTTTGACCTCGGACGAGTTGTCCATCATTTCCTTGAGTCTTGGTTCATCCTTCGTGGCCTTTTCCAGAGTCATCTTCAAGGCGTCCGGTATCAGTTTGGCTATCTGGTCCGCATCGGCATAGGGGAACCCGAGAACCCGAGCCACATCCCGCACTACCGCTTTGGCCTGCATACGGCCGAATGTGATGATCTGGGCCACACAATCCTTTCCATATTTCCCGGACACATACTCGATGACACGGTCTCTACCCTGGGTACAGAAATCCACATCAATATCAGGCATGCTCTTGCGTTCAGGATTGAGAAAACGCTCAAAGAGAAGGTTGTATTTTATTGGATCAATATCTGTTATTCCCAGACAATATGCGGCAAGTGAACCTGCGGCAGATCCTCTCCCCGGGCCAACCGGGATGTCATGGCTCTTGGCGTACTTGATGAAATCCGCCACTATCAGAAAATACCCGGAGAATCCCATATCCTGTATCAATTTTATTTCAGTGGATAGCCTGTTCCTGTAGTCATCAAGCCTTTTTTCGGTCATGGCGCCAAGGCCCACAAGTTTGCCTACCCTTTGTTCGAATCCTGCCTTCGTGTCAGATTCAAACCTTTCCCTAAGGGTTTCGCCGGTCCCCAAGTCAAACCTCGGCATGTGAACCTGTCCAAATTCCAACAGAAGACCGCATCGCTCGGAAATTTCAAGGGTATTCCTTATTGCCTGGGGATAATTCCTGAAGTCGTATGCCATTATCTCCGGTGACTTGACGTAAAACTGCTCTGAACTGAATGACATCCTGTTGACATCCTCAAGCTTTTTGCCTGTCTGGATGCACAAAAGGATCTCATGAGCACGGTGATCGCGCTGATCGAGGTAATGGCAGTCATTGGTGGCCACGATCCCAACTTGGAGTTTGTCCGCGAACTCTATGAGTTTTTGATTGACCTTCCGTTGTTCATCGATACCGTTTTCCTGAAGCTCAAGATAATACCGATCAGAACCGAAAACCTCCTTATGCCATGCTGCAGCTCTGAAGGCCCCATCATCATCACCGCGGACTATCCTGTCCGCCACCTCTCCTTTCAGACAGGCGCTTAAACAAATCAACCCCTCGTTGTGTTTCTCAATTAGTTCCCTGTCCACGCGTGGCTTGTAATAAAACCCCTCCTGAAAACCAAGTGTAACCAGTTTACACAGGTTCTTGTAGCCCTTATAATTTTCACACAATAATATTAGATGATTAGCACGCGAGTCACCATTCTTGCCGCCCCTGTCATGCCTTGAGCCAGGCGCAACATAAACCTCACACCCAACGATAGGTTTCAATCCACTCGACTGGACACTCGTATAAAACTCCATAGCCCCAAACAAAACACCGTGATCGGTCATTGCAACCGCCGGCATTTTGAATTCCTTGGCCTTGGAAATCAAATCCGGAATTTTTATCGCGCCATCCAGCAACGAATACTGCGTATGCAAATGAAGATGAACAAATTCAGCAGCGCCCATTCCAGCTCCTAATGGTTTGTCCTGAGTGATAGGTATGGCTTTTAGGCCGCTAAACATACCATTGAGACATTAGTCATTCAATCTGTTTTAGGAAACCTGGACTGATTTTGGTTCGCCAACCGGCTAAAGAACTCGCCAGGGCAGCCAGGCATTTCAAGACTTTATCTATTATTTTATTAGAATAATCGTTATGATATTGACATTAGTTAATTCATTATATTAGAATAAGCGCATTATTGGTCTATAAAGAGGCATTGGCAATAATTTATAACAACCAGAAGGTGTAAGCTTATCTGATCATTAGACAGCAGCGGACCTTGGTTGTTATGGACACCATCTTAATCAGACGGATTACAACCTTAGTTATTAATGAGAGTTAAAGATAAAGGTTCAAGCACGTGATTTTTGACGGTCGAACAGGTCTTTATGAATACGTTATTCGCATTGCGAGCGCCTTTCTGCGACAACTCGGCGGCGCGGTGATAATGACGGGTTTGGCCTTGCAGAAATTCTTTCTGCCTCCTTACAGGGTGAAAGAATTCCTTAGGCAACTGGATTTCATAGGGACTCAATCGACATTCCTGATCGTGACCACCGGGGCTTTCACTGGAATGGTAACAGCCTTGCAAGGTTACAACGCCATGCACCGTTATGGCGCGGAGACGCTTGTTGGGGCAACGGTTGCGCTGAGTCTTGCCCGTGAACTCGGTCCTGTTTTGAGCGCACTGATGGTGACCGGTCGTGTGGGATCGGCGATGACGGCCGAATTGGGCGCCATGCGCAACACTCAGCAGATAGACGCTCTATCGAGTATGGCTGTTGATCCGATACATTTTCTGGTTACACCACGGATAGCCGCATCAATACTTACGCTGCCCTTTCTTGCCAGTATTTATAGTTTCTCAGGAATGGTAGGGGCTTACATTGTTTCAGTGAAGTATCTTGACATAGATCAGGGCGCTTTCATGTCAGGTATTCGTAGCTATGTAGATGTCAGTGATGTCACACACGGGCTGGCCAAGGCGGTTATTTTTGGCCTGATCATATCCATGGTGGCCTGTTACAAAGGTTTTTACGCTACCGGAGGATCAAGGGGGGTTGGTATAGCCACGACCAAGGCTGTGGTCATATCTTCCATTCTGATACTCGTCGGTGATTACGTGATGACGTCCGTAATGTTTTAGTTTTTGGACATAAGGCATTGTTTTCAGATGATAGTAGTGGATCAGATCACCAAGAGTTTCAATGACCAGAAGGTCCTTAACGGGGTTTGTTTAGAGATCAAATCAGGTAGCGTATCCAGTCTTATGGGGCGTTCC
>CALDNG010000060.1 GCA_937915285.1 uncultured Desulfomonile sp.
ACATATTTCTCGGACAGGCTATAAACCCTGCGCATCTCAATCCTAACCTGCCTCAGGAGATGGGATTCAAGAGTCGAAGTGTTCACGCGATTGCGTCAATCCTGAGGGAGCGAGGCAAAGAGGTTACGGTAGATATACACTAGGACACCAATAAATTAGGTAGGGACAGCTAAAACAAGGAAAATCTATTTCAGCTTGGAGCTTAGGGCGGCTATCTGGGCTTCGAGCCTGCTGATCCTGTCATTGATGGAAGCGTTTATTTTTGCCTGATCTGGCGAATCTGCCCGTGCGGTTGGTAACGACTGGCCCTGTCTAAATCCGGATATCTCTTCCTTTATGTTCTGGAGATTTTTTGCTATCGCCTTGTCATTATCTATGAAAGCCTGCGTATAATTCTGTATCGACCTCTCGGCAGACACACCTTTCTTCTGGAAATCCGAAACCAGACGATCCGTTTTTCCTTCAATTCTCTCAGTAGAATTGGCTAGTCTGGAAGTGCTATGTGAGAGTTGCGGCATACTGGCGGCCATCATGCCCATGTAGTAGGTCATCTGGTCCATACTTCCCTGGAGCCTGTTAAGATGTCCGCCACAACCATTCAGGGAAAACAGACAGCCCAATACGACACACATTTTGATGTATTTGCTGGTCAAACCATTAATCCTTCAGTTGAATGCAAAATCGTGTCTACTGAAACAGGCGCGTCCCTAGTTTCTCCACTTAAACTGGCCAAAAGTTTCGACAGCCATGAGTTCATCCGGAATGTCTATGCCGAAAACAGCGTTTTCCTGACGAACCACAATACGTATGTTCTTGTCTGGAACGGTTATCTCTTCCTCACGAGGATAATCTTTTCCTTCAGCGGTCTTGAAGAATTCCACAACCCTGAAATTACGTTTCACCTTCCCGGCCGGATCCAGTTCCTGGGACTTCACTATGGTAAAATCTTTTTTCCTGACCCAAACGGTTCTGACTTTCTGGTCCGGTTGCGAAATCTGAATTACATAACATTCCTGACCATCTATGGTCTCGTCTTTAATGAGTTTTTCCGTCTCCCCGACCTTTGGCACGAACCCCATGATGTCATCCATGTTCAGTCCAGTTCCACCAATATCAGTAGATGGGTCTTCAGTAGCCAGAGGCAATGTCTTTCCGGTTGAAGGCAAAAACATGAAAGCCTTGGGATCCTGTTTCTCCCTGATCTGAAGCAGAAACCTCAGTCCCTTGGATTCCTCAGGCTCCTCAAAGTCAAAGAAAAAGTCTGCATTCTCATTCTTGACTTTACCGATAACCCAGATCGTCTGATCAGCTACCGTCTTCTTTCCCTTAGTAGTCTTGATCGTCAGTACAGCCCTGAAACTGTCCTTGAAACCCTGGTCTGCCACTTTCTGAAGTATCTCCTTCGCAGTAAGCTCCGCGTTGGCATAGTTACTTAGAAAACAGACAGTTAGGCCTAGGCAAAAGATAAAGCCAAAAATCTTTAAAGTTTTCATTGGATCACACACCGTAATGGATTTACGACAGTATCCAAAGCCTGTAAGCGCTTACAGATACGGCCTAAAACAAACCACAAAATGTTCAAGTGTTAGAATATATCTAACCTTTAATACCATAAAAATATTGGAAAGGTCAAGAGAGTTCAGCCCGGAATAGATCCGGGACATGGAGCAATTCAATTCCTCTTTGACGCTTTGCGGTTATATTGATATAAATATGCTTTACTATATATTCGAGGCGCTTGTGATGAATAAAATTGTGATGACGGTATTGTTTGGGCTGTTATGGGCGCTTCTGGCCACGGAAGTTTTTGCTCAATGGCCTCTAGGAAAGGAAATGCCTCAGGCTGGCGCAAAGGCTCAGGAGTCAGTGCTGAGCGGTACGGGTTCGGGACGGCATCAGATTTTTGTGAGTCCCCATATTAAGGGCCACACGTTCATGATCGATACGGAAACCGGTAAGATATGGATCTTTCGTAAGGATGGAGCGAGTGGCGATTTTTCCCTGCAGAGAGTTCCAGTGGAGCGGGATGGCCAGCCGATGGCCAAGACCACCCAAAAGCAAGGCTCTGGCGGGTCATCACTAAAGGGACAGTAGAGCCTTGGCCCGGGCCATTTATTACCACACGGCAACAAAAACTAAAAACGGTGATGTTCACGATTTGGAAATCGAAGACGGCGCCGATTTTTTGAAGTAATCAAAAGAAGAGGAGATTTGTCAGGTCATGAAAAAAGATGGATACAAAGTTGCGGTTGTCGGCGCAACTGGCGCAGTCGGCAACATGATGATCAGGGTTCTTGAACGACGGTCCTTTCCGGTCAGTGAATTGGTTCTGCTAGCCTCAGGAAGATCGAGCGGAAGGAAGTTGAAGTTCAAGGGCGGGGATCATCCCGTGCAGGAACTGACAGAGTCCTCGTTCACCGGTGTTGACATAGGTCTTTTCTCTGCCGGTGGGTCGATCAGCGCGAAATTCGCCCCATATGCGGCAGCGGCCGGCTGCATAGTTGTAGACAATACAGCCCATTTCCGAATGGATCCTGATGTCCCGCTTGTCGTACCTGAAGTAAATCCGGAGGCCATAGCCAAGTACACCAAAACGAATATTATTGCTAATCCGAACTGCTCGACCATACAAATGCTCGTGGCTCTCAAACCCATACACGACGCCGCAAAAATTAAACGAATTGTGGTATCCACATACCAGTCCGTTTCAGGAACCGGCAAAGACGCAATAGAGGAAATGCTTAATCAGTCCAGAGAGATAGCCGTTGCCACAAAATGGGCCAAGGATGACGGCTTGGACAGCCTGTGGGATTACCTGAGTAATTTCAGGACAATGAACACGAATGTCTATCCCCACAGGATAGCCTTCGAATGTCTGCCGCACATTGATGTGTTTCTTGATAACGGTTACACCAAGGAAGAAATGAAGATGGTTTGGGAGACAGGGAAGATCCTTGATCCATCCATCAAAGTGTCGGCGACTACGGTCAGGGTTCCGACTTTCTTTGGTCACTCAGAATCCGTGAACATAGAAACTGAAAGTAAGCTTAGTGCCAGCCAGGCAAAAGAAATTCTCGCTAAAGCGCCCGGAATTAAACTCTGGGACGACCCCTCCAGGAACCAGTATCCCCTGACTGCGCTGGCTGCTGGCGAGGATTTTACCATGGTAGGGCGTGTGAGAGAAGATTTGTCTGTTGAGAACGGCCTTAACATGTGGGTCGTGTCTGATAACATTCTGAAAGGCGCAGCTCTTAATGCGGTTCAGATTGCAGAGATACTCATAGCGAAATACATTTAGTCGAATTTCGGGATAGTTTCGGAATTGCTACCGTTATTCTTGTATTCAAATGCTCTGGGGTCTTTTCCTCAGGAGCCATTAGGTCCACGAGAAAGGAATCAGGATGGGAAACAAGCGTGAAGCAGTCATAGTGAGCGCAAACCGTACGCCTTTGGGATCTTTTAACGGGACATTGGGTAGCATAGGGGCCACTCAACTCGGTGGAATGGTCATAGCCGAGGCGGTGAAGCGGGCCGGTATAGACAAATCCGAGGTTGATGAAGTGATCATGGGCCAGGTGCTGCCATGCGGGTATGGTCAGAACCCCGCCAGACAAGCCTCACTCAAGGCAGGCTTGCCATTCGAGACAGAGTGTTTCACCATCAACAAGGTATGTGGCTCAGGACTAAAGGCCGTGATGCTCGCCGCGCAGGCAATCCAGTTGGGTGACGCCGACATAGTGGTGGCCGGTGGAATGGAGAACATGAGCATGGCTCCATATTTTCTGGACAAAGCCAGATTCGGTTACAGAATGAACAATGGGGCTATCAAGGACCATATGGTTCATGACGGTCTTTGGGACATTGTGAATGACTTCCACATGGGAATCAGCAATGACCTGATCAGCGCCAAATGGGGCATATCCCGTGAGGATCAGGACAAGTATGCTGCATTGAGTTATCAGAGGTCGGTAGAATCCATTAAAGAAGGGCGATTCAAGGATGAGATTCTCCCGGTCAGCATACCTCAGAAAAAGGGTGATCCAAAGATTTTTGACACGGACGAATGCGCCCGTGAAACCTCTTACGAGTCCCTTGCAAAAATGAAGCCGGCCTTTCAGAAAGAAGGTTTTGCAACTGCGGGAAACGCATCCATCATCTCTGACGGAGCTTCAGCCCTGGTCATAATGTCTGAAGAAACTGCTAAATCTAAGGGTCTTGAAGTACTTGCGCGGGTTGGTTCTCAGGGAAGCGCCGGAATGGATATGAAATATGTCCTGATGGCTCCAATGATTTCCATACCCAAAGTCGCTGCAAAAGAGGGCATTGATTATCATTCCATCGACCTGATGGAAATAAATGAGGCATTTGCAGGCTCTACCGTTGGTGTGATGCGGGAACTTGGTCTTGACGAGGGCAAATGCAACGTGAATGGTGGTTCGGTTGCGCTCGGGCATCCAATAGGAGCTAGTGGGGCAAGAGTCCTGACGACACTGCTTTACGCAATGAAGGCCAGAGACGCCAAAACGGGAATGGCTTCCCTGTGTCTTGGCGGTGGTGAGGCGGTATCGTTGTTTGTTGACAGGTAAGGGGCCGGTCATAGTCGCCCCAAAACTTCGTCAACGCCCGAATTGCGAATTATAGTTGTTGGTCTGGAGAACTTCCGGGATATTAGTCTATGACAAAATTGTTCAGGAATCCAAAATCGTTCATGTCGGGGATTGACCCGTATATTTCGCTTAAGCCCGTGGATGGTCCTGATGGAGTTGTTAACTCGAAGATCAGGTTCGAGAGACACCACGAGGGATTGATAGGAATACCCCATGGTGGAGTTGCCATGGGGTTATGCCTTGATGTGTGGCGTAATCTTGAAGGATCCACTTACCCGGTAAACGTCAGTTTCCGGTTTGCGGGTTCAGGCATAGCAATTGGGGATGACGCCATACTTGAGGTAGAAACTCCTGTTGAAGGCGCTCCTGCGGTAAAAGTCGTAAAGATTACCAAACTCGGGGACAGAAAACCGTATCTGAAGGCTACCTTCAGCAGCGCCGGTAACGTTGCGGCCGATTTACCGGACATTCTTCCTCAGGCGGGCTACAGGCCTCTGCCATATTATCTCAACTGCATTGTTTGTGGCCACAGTCGGTCTGTCATAGGGCTGGAACGGCAGTTCAGATTTCATGAGGCCGAGGGCCGAAAAATGGTCACTGTCGTTTGGGGAGACCGGGATGAGGACTTTGATCGGGCAAAATTTTTCCTGATTGAGGACTCAGAGCTTCATCCGTTCGTACTCATATCCATATTTGACGAGAATACAGCCTGGGGCAGCTTCATGGAGAACAAACTGGGTGGACTCTCGGTTAAGCTCGATTTTTATCTCAAACGCCCCGTGCGCTCTGACGAAGAAATTCTTTTCATCGGGCGTCCCGCAGGCATAAGGGGAGCGCCTGCATCCCCAAGATTCTTCCATGCCACTGGGGAAATATTGTCTATGGCCAACCCCAACAATCCTGAGGTCGTGGCTAGTGGTTGGGGCGAGTGGGTTGTCTTGAGTCAATACACTGAGCAAATTAAAAAGAACCTCATTCCGAAGAGTGATCTGGAATGGATATTTTCATAAAGAGATTGTCAAGCCCGGCCTTACGCCGGCGCTCAGAGGTGCTTTAGTGATAGAGAAAATTGTTGAAGGCGTTTATTGGATTGCGGGTAAAGACAAATTCCTGCCCGACTCACATGTTTATCTAATCGGCTTGCCAGACTCCGGGGATTTCACCATGGTCGATTGTGGGCTCATGGAAATGGGCTCATACAAGCTGTCTGAAATAGAAAGTATCGGTGTTAAGCCCAAAGATATAAAAAGAGTCATTTTGACCCACACCCATCTGGATCACATTGGATGCCTCCCTGAGATTATAGAGGCCATTCCCGGCATAGAAATATGGGTCCACGAAGATGAGGGAAGGTATATGGAGCGCGGGGACGACAGGGTCATCTGGGGCAACAAGATGTTCGAGTCCATGATCAGGGCCCAAATGACTATTCCGAAAAATTATTTCGACCTGAAGCCGCACCGCAAGCTCAAAGGTGGTGAAGTTCTGGATCTGGGCGGAGTCACATTCAAGGTCATTCACATACCGGGGCACTCCATTGGCAGCATAGGCCTTCTGAACGAGGAACACAGACTATTTATTTCAGGCGACACCATCTATGCCGATGGAGCTATCGGAAGGTACGATCTGTTCACAGCGGACGCGTCCCAAATGAAAAGCAGCCTGGAACTTATAGCCAATCTGGGTATCGACTACCTTTTGCCATGCCACAACCGTGTGGTAAAAGGGGCCGCCGGTCCGATGATAAGGAAAACAGTAACCAACTGGGCGCCCCTTTTGAGTTAAATTGAATATGGTGGTTTCAAAACATCAATTGAAAGAGTCAGAGGTGATTGATGGGTAAAACTGTAGCGGAAAAATTAATAGAGTCTCACCTGGTAATGGGCGAGACCAAGCCAGGGAGTGAGATAGCCATTAAGATCGATCACACTCTTACACAGGACGCCACAGGAACCATGGTGTTTCTGGAATTCATGGCCATGGGTCTGCCGCATGTAAAAACCGATGTTTCGGTCAGCTATGTCGACCACAACCTTTTGCAGACAGACTTCAAGAACGCTGATGATCACCGTTTTCTAAAGAGTGTGGCCGCCAAATACGGTGTGATATTCAGCCGGCCCGGTAATGGGATATCTCATCAGGTCCATCTCGAACGGTTCAGTGTTCCGGGTAAGACCCTCCTGGGCTCGGACAGTCACACTCCTACAAATGGTGGTTTGACCATGCTTGCCATCGGCGCAGGCGGACTGGACGTGGCTATGGCTATGGCCGGCAAACCCTTCTATCTGATAATGCCGAAAATAGTGGGCATAAAACTGACAGGCGCTTTTCAGCCATGGGTTTCCGCAAAAGACCTGATTCTGGAGATGCTTCGAAGATTGTCAGTCAAGGGCGGTGTCGGCAAGATCTTTGAATATTTCGGCCCGGGAGTGGAAAACCTGTCCGCAACTGATAGGGCAGTAATCGGAAACATGGGGGCTGAACTAGGCGCAACCACTAGCATATTCCCTTCGGACATTCGGACAAAGGAATTCCTGGAAAGTCAGGGACGTGGCGCTGCATGGACTGAAATCAAGGCAGACCCGGACGCTGTCTATGCTGAGGTCATAGAAATTGATCTGGGCCAGATTGAACCGCTTATCGCATGCCCGAGTTCTCCGGATAATATCAGGAAGGTCTCAGAAATAGAGGGACTTGATGTCAACCAGGTCATTGTAGGATCCTCGGCTAATTCATCTTTCAGGGACCTGATGATTACGGCCAGGGCTCTTGAAGGTAAGCATTGCCACCCCGATGTCAGCCTTGAAATAAACCCGGGCAGCAGTCAGGCTCTGCTCAATGTAGCAGCAGCCGGAGGGGTGATCAGCCTCATTATGGCGGGAGCGAGGATTCATCAGTCTGGATGCCTTGGATGTATCGGTATGGGACAGGCCCCGTCAACCGGAGCCGTTTCCCTGAGAACCTTTCCACGGAACTTTCCCGGCAGGAGCGGTACATTCCCTGACAACATATACCTATGTTCACCCGAAACTGCGGTGGCGGCGGCAATTTACGGCAAAATCACTGATCCCAGGAAACTCGGAGCCTATCCAAGCGTTTCCAATCCCTCAAATTATGTGATCAACGACGAAAATCTGGTGATGCCACCCGCCGACCCCTCTGCAGTCGAAATATTTATGGGGCCGAACATCAAACCATTCCCCAATTTTGGGCCACTACCCGATGATCTAACCGGGAATGTTTCCTTAAAACTCGGGGACAACATAACTACAGACCACATCATGCCCGCGGGCAGCAAGGTCCTCCCCCTGAGAAGCAATATAGAGGCTATCAGTGAATTTGTGTTCAACCAGATCGATCCGGAATTCCCCAAACGATCACGGGAGATTCCGGCCGGTTTCATAGTTGCTTCAGAAAATTACGGACAGGGATCCTCCAGGGAACACGCAGCCATTGCGCCCCGCTTTCTGGGCATCAGGGCCAAGTTGGCCAAAAGCTTCGCCCGTATACACAAGGCGAATCTTATAAACTTCGGCATACTTCCCCTGACGTTCAAAAATCCTGCTGATTATGAAGCCATCTCCTTGGGGGACACCATTGCGATCAAATCAGTCAGGCGCCAGATGGAAGAGGGCTCCACGGAACTGATTGCAGAAATCACTGATACAGGTAGAAAGATTCCGATGTTGCTGAATGTCACTGATCGTGAGAGAAAAATACTGCTGGCAGGTGGACTGATAAATCTCGCTAAGGAAAGCTGACCATCAGACTGAAGAAAATGTGTCGTTAAAATGACGGCAGACGCGTTTTGGCCACCCAGATGTCCCGACGGCGTCTGCCGCTTTTGTTTCAGGACAATGAAAATACGCCTGTCTGATCGGTTCCGGATGGTAATTTCGTGAAACGCCGGGCAAGTCAAACGATCTCGGCTCCCCTGGATCATCGAACAAACCACAGCAGGCATGAACGCCAAGAGGGTGTGAGGCTTTAACGCGTCGGACCCTTTTCACCTTTGTTTCGAGTAAATACCTCATCTGGTTCCTGATCCTTCAGAGGGGCCACATTTCTGCCATGGTGCAGCACAAGCCTGTCCGGCTGTGATTCATCAACCAGGAGATTGATAACCCTTCCGGAATCCCAGTAGAGGTTCAGCATCGGGGCTTCATAAGAATACGCCCCCTGACCCGCAAGTATCCAGTCCTGGGTTATATCGCCCCTATAATTGGCCAGAAATGTACCGTCCGGATGTAGTGTAAGCTTCATGACGCGCTCACCTACCGGATCTTCAGCTCCATCGACTATACGAGCCGTCATTAGCCATGTTCCAGCAACCCGTGACTTCTGGTCTTTTACGTTGCTGTCGGACGATTGTGTCTTGCAAGACACCAGGTTGATTGATAGGACCAGCAAGATCAGGACAAGTGAAAGAGTTCGTGATGATAGATGTGTCATTGTTGCAAATGGAGTTCCGAGTGTAAGTAACAGAAAAGGCGACCAAACCTGAAGGTCGATCGCCCTGTTCTGTTCGTCCCGATAGAGGTAGCGATTCGCAGAATCGCTTACGATCTTAGAACCAGCCGCTTGATGAGCTGCTTGCAGGATAGTAGCCGCTGCTCGATGAGCTGGCCGGCCATGAATAACCGCTGCTGCTGCTGGAAGCCGGAACACATGTATATGTAACGGTTCCTGAACTGGATGATGAGCTGGCAGGCCAATAGTAACCGCTGCTGCTGCTGGAAGCCGGAGCGCAGCTATATGCTACGGTTCCTGAGCTTGAAGAAGAGGCGGCGGGCCAATAGCCACTGCTTGATGAACTGGCGTTATAGTTTCCGCTGCTGCTGCTGCTGGATGATGCTGCGCCCCAGCTTGAATACGGGGCCCACGCATAGAATGCAAATCCGGATGAAGCCAACAACGTAACCATACCGACAACCGCGAGCGTCACTGCAAATCTTCTCATTTAAATAGTTACCTCCTAATAGAATGAGAATACGATTGAACTGTTCTCCAATGAAAACAGGTATACCCAAAATAAAAAAGTAAAAAACCGTTTACCCATCGCTATCAGAAACAAGTTCAGTTGTCAATCTTTTTCTGATTTTTGCGAATCCTAAGCCAGTCGCGTATAAATATCGCTACTTGACTAGCCTCTCACATCTGCTACAATTCCCCTAAATGATTTCTTTGTCAAGACATTTTTATTCGTATTTTCTTGCTGTTCGTAAAGTTTTTCAGAAAAACCTATTTAAATATCCATTTGTTAAAACTTAAAAATAATAAAGGGCAATGATAGTTGTCTCAACGCCTACTGACAACTTCCTTTATGTGGAACGGGTAATATGAAACCAAAAGTTCTAGTATGTTTCATTCTAGTTGCAATTATTTGTTTTAATTATTCCCCCTGTATATCCGACTCTTCAGGCCAGGTAACGGATGCTGACCCTGCCGGCAGGGAAGTCTCCCAGAAAACCGGTGAACTCATATCCGAAAAAATAAAGAAGGCGGGAGAACTGGCTCTGGAAGGTGACACCGTTCGTGCTTCCGAGATTATACGGCAGGCCATTCGTGATTGCAGTTCAGGGGCCTCCGACACCCGTGAATGTTCTCAGTGGCTGAACTCGTTGAGGGGGCTGAACGACATTTTCAGCGACCCCAAGAAAAAGACGGTTTATACCAATTCCATCGGTATGAAACTGGTTAGACTGCCTGCAACAGATTACATGATGGGCAGCCTCAAACAGGAAATGGACTGGTTACGCCTGACATTCAGAAAGACCTGGCGGGATGGTCACAAGCAATGGTTTCAGGATGAGATGCCTTTGCATCCCGTGCGTTTGACAAAACCCTTTTACATGGGAGCCACGGAAGTTACTGTCGGGCAGTTCCGGCAGTTTGTGGCTGAGACCAAATATAAAACTGACGCCGAGAAGGGCGATGGTGGAATGGTGTTCAGCAAGAAGGAGGACAGGTGGGTTCCTACCAAGGGGATGAAGTGGGATTCACTCCCGTGGAAGATAGCCGATGATCAGCCCGTGGTGTTCATTTCCTGGAATGACGCGCAGGCATTCTGCAAGTGGTTGGGTAAAAAGGAAAAGAGGGTCTATCGTTTGCCTACCGAGGCAGAGTGGGAGATGGGTTGCCGTGGAGGTTCTGCCTGGGTCAGGTATCCTTGGGGAAACCACCTTCCAGGGGAATCGGATGACAATTTTGGGGACGGCAATTCAAAGCTGCCTGAAGGGATGACCACCATTAACGATGGCTATGAATATGTAGCTCCGGTTGGAAGTTATCCCCCTAACGGTCTGGGTCTTTATGACATGGGCGGAAACGTAATGGAATGGGTGCAGGATTATTATGACCGCAATTACTACGACAGCTCTCCTGTTGAAGATCCTCAAGGGCCATCAGTTGGCACATCCAGAGTAAACAAGGGGGGTAACTGGTTTGCAAGTCCAGCCGATTGTCGCTGCGCTTTCAGGGGTTTTTCCGGAGATACCATGAGCTTCTGGAATCTGGGTTTCCGGGTAGTCCTTGAGGCTGCAGAGGACGAGATTGAGGTAAAAACGGCCGGTTCCAAGTCGTATCAAGAGAAGAAAAGCGAGGCCCAGAGAGAGAAGGTTTCGCAGTTTCCACCTTCGGACGAGGACGGAATTCGTCTTTTCAGACAGGCCATGTTTGCGGCGCAGCAGCAGCAATGGGACAATGCAATCGAGGACCTGGAGAAAGCCCTCAGAATATATGAGAAAAGAGAGGACCCGAAGTGGACTGCCCGGGTAAAAGCGACGCTGGCCGGAATTTACGCCGAACGAAACCGGATATACAAGAGTAAGGAGTTATACACTCAGGCGCTGGCCGAGTTCCGTAAAAATGGGGACAGCTCGAGCGCGGCAATCATCCTTGCCCGATTGCAGGAACTCGAGACGTCGCCTGGCGTCAAGGTCGTGGAGGTTCAGAAAGGCGGCATAGCCGACCGCGCCGGGATCGTCTCAGGAGATGTCATAGTTGAATATGGAGGTGAGACAGGCTTTCGTGTTTCCTCTTTCAAAAAACTTGTTGATGATTTCCAGGGTATTGACAAGATTACCCTCAGTATTATGAATGATCAGAACATAACGACCATTTCCGTCCCCGGAGGGGCCCTTGGAGTGGCGTTAGAGGATATCAAAAGGCCGCCGCGTCCGAGACGGCCTCCAGCTCAGGATCAGCAGAACAGACAAAATGTTCGTCAAAGAAGAGACCGCCGCTGATTAGGGCATGATCGCACAATTGATGGGAAAAAAGCCCCTAATTGATTTTCGGGATTAGCCTAATGAATGCTCAACGTGTTTCACTCGAAGATCTTCTCGAAGAAATCGAGCGACTGAAAACAGTCAACCGTGAACTGACCTCGGAATTGAATCTCCTGAAAAGCAGAGACTTCACACCCAATCCAAACGCATGTCACACCAAACCAAACGGATCACTGGTTCCCGTGAAAATGTGGTTCAGTCATGGGGAGGGAGCGGGAAATGTGTTTCTACGCTCCTGGACGGGACACGATAGTGTTCAGATTCCGGGGAATTACCAGGATTCATGGGCATCAATGATACCTCCGGCAGAGATTGACGGTATCCGAAAAGAGATTGAAACGGCCTATTGTGAGAGGAGGCCTTTCAACATTGAGTACACTGTCATCACTGATTCTGGTAAATGTCAGCAATGGGTTGACTCTGGGTGGCCTGCATTCGATTCTGCGGGAAAACTGACTTTTTTCGTGGGAACTTGCATAGACGTCACCAATCAGAAACAGATCGAAAAGATGATTTCGGCTCAGAGAGACCTTAGTCGTGGAATAAGTGTTGCCGACACCCTCGAAGACGCAGTGGGAGAATTTGTCGAAAATGTCCTGCGTGTTTCCGAGATGGATGTTTTGGGCATTTATCTTTTCGACGAAGAATCCAGTCTGAGACTAAAGGCGTATAAGGGATTGTCCCCTGAATTCCTGGAACGGGTTTCTTTCTATCCACCAGAATCTTCCCAAGCCCTGGCAGTTTCAGACGGCAAGCCCCTTTATTTGCTCAAGGATGAAATTTCCACTCTCCTGGAAAATGCTCCAGATTCCGAGAAATTGCTGACAGTCGCTATGCTTCCGATGAAATACAAGGATGAAATCATCGGCTCTTTAAATGTTGGCTCCAAATTTCACGAAAACCTACCGGAAAACTTGAAAACCCTTCTGGAGGCTTTTGCGGCGCAATGCGCAGTTATGGTCGTCAGGTTTAGGGCGCAGCAGGATCTCTTAAAAAGTCATGAACTAGTTGAGTCCATGTTTGAGCGTATTAAAGATTTTGTTTTTATAGGAAATGAGCAGGGCGATCTGGTTGATTTCAATCCCGTCGTTGTTGAAAAGCTGGGTTATTCGCCTCACGAACTCAAATCAATGAAGCTGATAGACCTGCACCCAGCAGATCAGCGGGAAGAGGCGCTTAGAGTCGTAAACGCAATGTTGAGGGGTGAAAGAAGTCACTGCATTATTCCTCTGGTAACCAAGTCAGGAGATTGCATACCAGTGGAGACAAAGGTTTCGTTGGGAGGATGGGGCGACAAACAATATGTGTTTGGAGTTTCCAGGGACCTGACAGATCGGATTGCCGCCGAGGAGGCTCTCAGGAAAAGTGAGGAGACTTACAGGCAGATGTTCCAGGTGAATCATGCGGTTAAACTTTTGATTGATCCGGATACAGCAGACATAGTCGATGCAAATCAGGCTGCCGCGAGCTTCTACGGTTATCTGCTTGAAGATCTCAAGAAAAAGAAGCTATTTGACCTAAGTCTCATGGATTCGACTGAAATCAGGAATACAATGGCTGCGGTAGCCGGGTCGAAGAAAAAGTATATTTCCACGCAGCACGTAAACAGCAAGGGAAAGGTTTATGACGTAGAGGTGTTTACCAGCCCTCTGAACCTGGGTGAAAAGACACTGCTCTACGCTATAGTTATTGATGTCTCGGAAAGAAAAGCGGCTCAGAGGAAACTGGAGAAAACCGAGAAGAGCCTGCGGGAAGCGAATGAATCTCTTGAATTAAGAGTGATGCAGCGCTCATCTGAACTCACCGCCATCAATTCCCAGCTCGTCAAGGAGGTAGAGGAGCATTGCAAGACTGCCTCTTCACTGAGAGAATCTGAAAACAACTTAAAGGTAATCATCGATTCAGCCCCTATCGGCATCGTCGTAGTCCAGGGCGCCAAATACCGTTACGCCAATGACGCGTTTGCAACCATATACGGTCTTGAATCAGGGCAAGCGGCCATCGGGCAGGAGGTGGGTTGTTATGGAGGAAAAAAACTCCAGAAAAATGCTCGCAAATACATTGAACAGTGCCTCAACAGATCAGAACCGATAGAAATCAGGGAACTCAAGATCAACCTGTGTGATGGAGGAGAACGTGTGCTGAATGTGTGGTTTCAGCCGCTCGAACTCTGGGGTAAACCTTCTGTAATAGGGTTTTATGTCGATGTTTCTGCGGAAATGCAACTCAGGTCTCATTTGAACCAGTCCCAAAAGATGGAGGCTCTTGGATCACTAGCTGGAGGAATAGCCCACGACTTCAATAACATTCTGTTTGCAATTACAGGTTTTGCTGAACTGTGCATGGATTCATTAAAGGGTAACTCAAGGGCAAAAAACTATATTGATCAACTCCTAAATGCCTCTGAACGAGCGGCTGACCTGATACGGCACATTCTGACCTTCAGCCGTGAAGCTGAAACTGAAAAACGTCCGATGTGGATCAGCCCCATCCTCAAGGAGTCATTGAACTTCCTTCGTGCGTCCATACCTGCAAGCATTGAGATTCGTCGCAACATTTACCCTGATGTAGGACTAGTGA
>CALDNG010000061.1 GCA_937915285.1 uncultured Desulfomonile sp.
TTTCCGCAGAATCTTTGAAAACTGTGGCCCCACTTAAAACTCCGGAGGTCGTACCGGTTGTCATTGAACCTCAAGATGGCTCCCAATCAGACATTATGGAACAGGTAATCCAAATCATCATGGATGTTACCGGTTATGAAAGGGATGAGATAGAGCCGGGTATGGATTTGAGAGAGGACCTCTCCATTCGCTCCAGCAGGCTTCCCGTAATCATGGATGCCGTAGAGAGCCAGTTCAAAATAAAGGTTGAACTGGAAGAATTCATGGATGTGCGGACAGTGAAAGACATGGCAGATCGCATATCCAGTGTTGTTGACAAGATTTCCGGGAAATCGTCGGAAGAAAAACCCCAAGGACTTGGTCTATCATTGGCCGGTTTGGCTGATGACACCGGTTCAGATGACACTGTTAAAAGGCTTGTATTCAAACGTAGCCAACTATCTAGCGATAAAGTTCAGCCAGTCGAATTGAGCCCCATGGACTCTGTAGTAGTCCTGTCTCCATCCGTCTCTGATTTCAGCAAACAGGTTGGAGATGTCTTCAGGCGTGATTATGGAGTTAACATAATCCACTGGAATTTCCTGGAAGATTCTTCAACAGAATCTTACACGGGCTCGGATCTTAGAACGTCTGCGGGAGCAGAAGTCATGTCGGGAAAAATGGAATTTCTCGAATCTGTGTCCGGATTGGCGCTGGTGATGGACCACACGTTTAATGAAGGGGTCAGGGACCTGTCTGAGCTTGGCAATCTTCTCACAGGATACTTTTTGGTACTCAAGCAGTTTCTGGAATCAAAATCCAGGAAGTTGGCGTTCACGGTGAGACTATCGCAGGGAATGTCTGAAATCTTTCAGGAGGGCATACAGGGCATGTTCCTGACCGGCGCTCTGGAGTTCTCCTCCGTACAGTTCCGGTCTGTAATTCTGGAACCGGGTTATGAGTTGCGGACTTCAATCAGAGCAGCTCTGGACAGGAATTTCAAACCTCTGAAGCTAATCTGTTCAGGTTCGGAAATCATGACAGAGAGTGGTTTTGTTGAGCCGATACAATTTGACCGGTCCGGGAAGCTGCCAATCCACAATGATGAAGTAATAGTGATCTCTGGAGGATGTTCAGGGATAACATCATCATTGGCCGAGGGGCTGGGAATATTTGGACCTAAGATCGTATTTATCGGAAGGACGGACATAGACTCTGGCAACTCAGCCAAGGCAATCCAGACCCTCAACTCTTTAGAACATTTAAATTCAAAAGGAATATTTGCACGTTATTACAAGTGTGACGTGACGGATGCGGAGGAGACCAAAAAGGTCTTCAGCAGCATAGTGGCGGATCATGGGAAGATAACAGGGGTCATACACGGGGCGGGGTATCTGAAAGACTCTTTTGTAAAACAAATGCCTGAAGGTGATTTCCGAGGGGTCGTAGACGTAAAATACATGGGAAGCCTTAATCTGTTCAGGGCTGTTGAGCCGGGTGAACTCAAGTTCTTTGTAAACCTGTCTTCTGTGGCCGCTGTTCAGGGTAATCCTGGTCAGATCAATTACTCGGCCGGAAACAGGATGATGTCGGCATTGGCCGAATACCTGGGATCCGAAAACCCTTCAATCAAATTCAAGTCTTTGGAATTACCGCCGATTGAAGGCGCAGGAATGGCAGACAACGAAGAAATAAGATCCCTGATGGAGAGGATGAACGCCAAATATATATCCCTCGGAGAATTCTCCTCGATGTTTCTGAGTGAATTGACACTGGCTTCTAACGTAAACTCAACTGTTTTGTTCATGAAGAGTCTGCCATGTCTGAGCACGGCTCCTCTGGAAACAAGTATGCCGGAGAGTGCTGACAAAAGCATGATAACTGGAACGGTGAGTTTCAAACGGGCTGAATTCCCCATGATAGACTCTGTAACCAAGATGGATGTTAGCAGTGGAATCATAGAGGTGGAAAGGGTTTTTGATCAGGGGAGAGATTTGTGGATAGCTGATCACAAGCCGTTCAAATTCCTTGATAAGCCTTTGGTTTCTGCGATTATGGCTCTTGAGACGTTTATGGAGACCGCCCAGATGATGTACCCGGCGCTTACGGTGCGAGGAGCCAGGGACGCAAAATTTCTGGACAGGATAGAGGTAGGTTCACAAGACAAAAAAAAGACTCGAATTCACTGCGCAAGAAAGGAGTCCTCCTCGGGACAAATCATTCTGGATACTTCACTGACGGAAATCAGTTCCATGTCGGAAAAGCGCATAAGGGATAAGTCCTACCCAAATTACAAAGCGATGATTATATTGGATTCAGGTGTCGCTCCCATTCCGCAGACACAGGAACTATCCATAGGTCCGGACGAATTGGACACAGTCGCTCTTGACAAAGCGGAAATAGGCGCCTGGTATGACAAGAAATCTGATCTCAAGGGACGCTATCGGGTCGTGGAGATGGTCGAAGGCACAGGTGATGGGGCTATAAAAGCCCAGATTACGTATCCTGAGTGTCTTGATTTTAAGGGTTTGCCAAGTGCTAATTACGTCTATTCGCCTTACCTGTTTGAGGCTTTCATGCACGTGATCAATTTTTATGGCGCCTTTAGAAAGTCATCTGGGAAGAGAGGACTGATTCCTTTCGGCATCGGAGAACTTACCCAGTTTCGCAAATGTAATGCTGGTGACAAAATTATCATTGAGGCACGTCGAACGGTTGAGGATGAAAAAGGCGTTACATGGAACGCCAGGGGAGTGGATCAGTCTGGAGCGCTTGTGATGTTTGCCAGGGATGTCACCATGAGATGGTTTCACATGTGAAAGATCAAAAAAACGGCGGCCCGGGACTTGCCTCGGGGCAGGGGAGACAGAAATTTTAGAGTTTGTTCTTGTGGCTCCTCTCTCCATAATTTGGGGTGTGTTAACTTGAAAGTTCTACTGATAAACAGCAACCTCAAAAATGATATCCTGGCCGCCCCGCCCATCGGGCTCTGCTATGTTGCCATGGCCACCGAGGCTGCCGGGCATGTAGTGAAGGTCCTAGACCTGTGCTTCCTGGCCAACAACATAGAGACAGAACTGGAAAAATCGATAGATTCCTTCCGTCCTGAAGTTGTAGGTGTGTCCGTAAGAAATATTGACAATGTCAATATGCTCCACTCGGTCTCATATTTACCCGAAGTTGTCGATCTTGTGGCCCAGATCAGGGCACTGACAAGTGTTCCAGTGGTCCTCGGAGGCTCTGGCGCAAGCCTGATACCGGAGAGTGTACTAAGGACCGTGGGGGCGGACTACATAGTTGTTTCTGACGGCGAGGAAAGTTTCTCTTCCCTATTAAAGCATCTGGAGACTAATTCCAGCCCTGTCAACGTGCCTGGGGTCGGATTCATCAGGGACGGGGTTTTCCATATCACACCGCCAAAGCTTAGCGTCTTCAATTCATCAAGCCCAGACATCGGACGGTGGGTTGACATGACGCCTTACCAAAACATCGGAAGCGCCTACAACATCCAGACAAAGAGGGGGTGCCGGAAAAGCTGCATTTATTGCACCTATAACCAGTCGCTCGAAGGAAACAGGCTCAGGTTGAGGCCCCCTGTTGAAGTAGTTGACGAACTGGAAGAAGCCTACTTTAAATACAGACCTCAGACGTTTGAATTCGTGGATTCAGTTTTTAACGATCCAGTAGAATATTCCAAATCGATACTCGAGGAGATAATCAGACGACCCTGGAAGGCAGATTTTACAGCTATGGGAGTCCATCCCAGGGGATTGGATGATGAATATCTCAAGCTAATGTGGAAAGCCGGTTTCAGATCCTTCATGATCACACCGGAATCTGTTTCTGATGAGATGTTAAAAAATTATCGGAAGGGATTCGTTAAAGAGGATGTCATAAAGGCTGCGGAAGCCATCAACAGAACCAGTTTTTCTGCATGGTGGTTTTTCATGATAGGCGGCCCTGGTGAAACCAATGAGACCGTTCAGGAATCTCTGGATTTTGCAATGACTTATCTCCAAAAGAAAGGCCGACCAGTAACACATGTGGCGCATTTCTTTTTCGGAGTGAGAATATACCCGGATACCAGACTCTGGGAAATTGCTGTCCAGGAGGGTTTCATAAATGACCAGACGGACCCAGGAAAACCACTATGGTACGTCAGCGACAGGCTCAATCTCGAAAAAGCCGTTGACCAGATGTTCAGCGTAGCATCGAAATGCCCAGAAATATATCTCGGGTTTGATGAGAGAATGTTGTCCTTCTCAAAAGCCATAGCCACTTTCTGCAGGATATTCCACAGACCACGCCCTTACTGGAAATATATGCGATTCGGGAATGTGATAGGAATAACCACTGGTCTAAGATTCATTTTCAAACCAAACGATGCAGCAGGGTTCGTCAGGGAAACCATTAAAAGACAAAGACACCGGGGAGATTTGACAAACAGGGAAAATTAATGGGGTCTAAATGGTCGAATATATTGATTCTGTCCAGCAACGTATCATCTCATTGTGGAGCGTTAACCTAACAATTTGATATCATGTGTATTTCGGAGGTAGGGTTTTCTCGGTTCAGGGATTGATCTGGCGCTCGGGATCCGCTCCAAAAAGATCACCAATGAAAATATTTAGAAATATCTTGCATTTTTCGGTTTCGATAGTTTATTCTGGGATATCAATATTCCTTAAATTGCATTTACTTAGGGAGGGTATATATGACTCTAACGAAAGCGGATATCGCAAAAAAAATTGCCGACGATTGTGGCTTCATGAAAGGTGAGGCCACTGAAATAGTCGAAAAGCTACTTGATATTGTGAAAAGAAGTCTGATCGAGGGCGAAGATGTTATGATTTCAGGTTTCGGCAAATGGACGATCAAGGGAAAACACTCACGACGCGGCAGGAATCCCCAAACCGGCAATGAGTTGATGCTTGACGCCAGAAAAGTCATTACCTGGAAATATTCTCCGGTCCTCAAAAAATCCGTTAATCCCTCTTCCTAGCTCTAAAATACCTAGCAATAAGTTCGTAAGATTAGTTTTCAGGACAGTCGTTCAGGAATTTTGACTGAGCGGCTGTCTTTACTTGTCTCAGGGGTTATATGGGTTCCTTCCCCGCGTGAATTGTGTTACAAAATTAGGCGTTATGCTATTCGTGCTGGCTCCGTTAGGGGAACTTTCGGTCAGATTACGGGAACTGTTGTCAGGCATTGAAATAATTGTCACACACAGCCATTGAATCTACAGGAAATGCGAATCCAGGAGGTTTTCAGGAAGTCCTTCATGTTGCAGTTCCACTGGTGCTGTCTACCTCCTCCTTAACCCTGACACTCTTTGTAGATCGTCTTTTTCTGTCATGGCACAGCCTTGAGTCCGTTGCAGCAGTGACGCCAGGTGGGATCACTTATTTCACGATCTGCTGTTTCTTCCAGGGTGTGGCTCAATACGTCAACACACTCGTGGCTCAATCGCATGGCGCCGGTAATTGGTCACAGGTGAGCCGATCTGTTTGGCAGGGGGTGATCTTTTCCTTTCTGGCGATACCTTTGATGATTTTATGTGTGCCGGCTGGCAAATTTGCTTTGAACATCTCCGGACACGATCCCGCTGTACTCGAGCTTGAGATAGAATATTTTCAAATATTGATGGCAGGCGGCTTGATTGTACCCATGGGCGCAGCTTTTTCATCTTTTTTTTCTGGTAGGGGCGAGACTTCTTACGTTCTGTTGGGCAATCTCATGGGTAACGTTTTCAACATAGTCATGGATTACGTTCTGATTTTTGGAAAGCTGGGATTCCCCGAGATGGGGATTCGCGGGGCCGCCATAGCTACATCACTTTCCAATATTATCCCTCTGTCCTACTGGGCATGGCTGTTCATGTCCGATCGTTACCGTAACCCGTATAACACCCGAGGCGAGATGAAGTGGGACAGGCTGGTTTTTTCAAGGCTGTTGAAGTTCGGCTTGCCTGCTGGGGCCCAATTCGTCCTTGATATCGGCTCATTCACCGCGTTTGTTCTGATAGTAGGAAAACTCGGTGTCACCGATCTGGCAGTCACAAACATAGCTCTGAGCATAGAATCGCTAAGTTTTCTGCCCATGGTCGGAATATCGATAGCCACCTCAACTCTGGTTGGCGAGTATATTGGGCAGAAGAAGCTTGACATCGCGGAAAAAAGCGTGAAATCGGCCATGATGATTGCCATAGGTTATTCTGGCGCACTGGCCTTAGTCTTCTGGGTGTTTCCGCACTTTTTGCTGGAACTGTTCACAACGGGATCGAATACTGCGGCTGGTAATGAAACATTCTTTGCCAAGGGAAGTTTTGTCGTAAGGCTCATAGGACTTTATACCGTATTCGACACGATTTTTATCGTTTACACTGGAGCTTTGAAAGGAGCTGGGGACACCCGTTTTGCCATGTGGGCCCAAGTCCTTTTGGCATGGGTCTTTTTCGTGCCACCTGTTTTCGTGATGATAGTTCATTTCGGTATGGGACTGTATTGGGCCTGGAGTTGGCTAGTAGTTTATGTTCTCGTGATATCGCTGGTCTTTCATCTTCGATTTAGATCAGGAAAATGGAAGCATATCAGTGTTATGAACCGGGTTGATGGCGAAGGTTGATACGGGTGATTTGAGGCTTGAGGCAAATAAATGACGCTCAATTTCGCCAGATCATGGCTTGAGTTGGCCCTTAAACACGCGCGCAACATTTTCCTGCTTGACCTAACTTATGAAATGTGATTAACATTTTCTGTTTAGGATTTTATTTTACTGAGTGCCCAAAGGAGGAATCGCGATGGGGCTTCGAAACTATCTGTTCTCTTCCGAATCCG
>CALDNG010000062.1 GCA_937915285.1 uncultured Desulfomonile sp.
AGCACTGCGTTCGGGACGCAGGGGTCGCTGGTTCAAATCCAGTCGTCCCGACCAATAAAGTCAATAAGTTAGGTCGTGCAGGCGCACGGCCTTTTTTCTTAAAGGGGGGCTCCAGTTACCATCGTTTAACACTTTCCTAAAAATAATTTGGCTCTCTCAAAAACGTTTATTCAGGTTTCGCAGTGACAGGGAAGTAGCCTCGGGCACTGTAGCAGGAAGGCCAGGCAAAAAAAGTGTGGAAAAAATTCTTGTCGTGGATTAGATAACACTCCGACATCTTGCAGATGGGAGAAATTACGATGCCGGAAGCCAACGCCAAAACTCAAATAACGTCTTTCACCCCGTGGCAAGCTCTTGAAACAGCCATTGGAATTATGGGCTGCAAGGAATGCGAACACCTGCATGGACACGCGTGTTCGGGCGGGAAATATCCGCGTCTGATTTTGTTGATGGATCAATGCCCGAGGAACTGATTGAATCCATTGGCGCCACACAATTTTTTAAGAATATTGGCTCTGGGTTTTTTAGACCAGAAACCCGGGCCTAAACTGAGCTAACCAGCATATTGGAAATGTCTGTTTGCTGAATAATCAGGATTTGGGAAACATAGCCGAATCCGCAACCTGCCAGACCCCCTTTATCCTACCATCACTATCTATTCCCCACACATGAGCGAATCTCACGATAGAGGGCTCTTCATCTTTTCCTGCCCTTACCCGATAGTATCCAAGAGCTACCACGATGTCCCCGGCGTCAACAAATTCCTGCGGATAGGCGCCCAGGGTATGGACATGCGTCAAAAGCTCCCTATAAAAACCATCAAACACCTCTGACATGCCTTCATAAACGCCGCCTTGCGGAAAACCGGAAGTGACATCCCAAACGGGCCTATCTGTAAGCAACTTCCTCAACGTGACCAAATCCAATGATTTCAAAGCAGCGTAAACAGCCTTTACGTTATTAATCCCCGGGCTGTCATCTGTCCTGGCTGCGAAAAGCTTCTCGAGAAAGTCCGACATGTCTAAACTCTCCACTGGATCGCCTTTTGGCGTTTAGCTGAGATCTACACACCACATGATTTCTTGTGATGTTCGTCGACCAGCGCTCGATGATACCAAATGAACATAACATCAAAGGAATAGAGCGGCAAGTTCAGTCACAGTCCAGTCGCGACGGCCAAGTATTCGCAAAAATATAAATATTAGCCTATGGATGTTTTAAATTCTCCCGGATTAATACAGGGTGGCGCCGATCTTGCTCAGAAATAGGGACTAATGACTAGAGGCCGCCCCGGGTTTGCTGCTTCTTGGCGCTACGAACCAGGGTGTCTTTCCGTCCTTACCGATGCGTAACATGGAGGGATGAATAAATGGCGGAGTCGGAAGCTTCCCGGCAGAATCTGCATTCCATTATTGAAATACTTAATTCAAGTCCTGAAACGAACCTGAAGGCCCTGAAGCTGGTGGATGATCTTTCCCGCGAGCAGTTGCTGGTTCTGGTCCGTGAATTGTTGCTAAAAAACGGCGCACTTCAGGCTGAAAACAGCGGACTTCGAATGGAAATCCTGAAACGGGACCAGTCGCCAAATGAAGGGTTCCCTGACATCGATCTGACCAGGAATTCCCAAACTTTCAAAGCTATTGTAGGGGCTTCGCCGACTGCAATAGTTATTACGGACACGGACGGGAAGGTGACAGACTGGAATATCGCGGCAACCAGAATCTTTGGTTGGTCGGCCAGTGAGGCCGTCGGTAGCCGTATCCCGCTAAAAATAAAGCACGATTCACAGGACCCGAACTCCGAAAACATGGACGCTATAGGACAGTTTTCCCTGTTTGAAGGACATTGTCTCAAAAAGGATAAAACCAGGGTTGATGTGAGTGTTTCTACCGGTCCATTGCTTGATGGGAGAGGAAATCTGCTGGGGACGGTGTATGTGGCCATCGACATAACGGAACGAAAAAACGCCGGGGCCCATGCGCAAAAGTGGATGAAAATCTGTCAACACGCAGATTGGGGAATTGTTGTCAGTAGTCCCGACGGGTTAACCCTTGAAATGATGAACCCTGCCTTCGCCAGGATGCATGGATATTCTGAGCAGGATATCGTCGGATGCCCATGGGAACATGTTGTGGCAGAGCAAAGCAGAAGAGAGATTGCCAAACATTCTCTAGCCACCTTGTCCAAGGGGCGCCATTCTTTTGAATCCATGAATGTTCGAAGCGACGGAACAGTTTTTCCGGCGCTAGTCAATAGCAGCCTGGTAATGGATGCTCAGGGCCACATAGCATTCCGGGTCTTCACAGTTCAGGACATATCCGAGCTTAGGCGAATTGAGGATCTTCTTCGCAAAAGCAGGGAAACATTCACGGCTTTGCTGGACGCCATATCAGAGTCGGCCTTCCTGCTAAGTCCAGACGGGGTTGTGCTTGCTGTGAACCAGACTACCGTGAAACGACTGGGTAAAACATTTCAGGGAGTAATCGGAAGGTCAATTTTTGAGTTATTCGAATACAAGCTTGCCAAAGCAAGAAAAGCCCTAATTGACAAGGTGGTAACCACTGGTAACCCCGAAGAATTTGAGGATGAATGCAAGGGACGATATCTTCACAACAACCTCTATCCGAGCTTCGATTCAAACGGTAATGTAATGGGTGTTGCCGGATACAGTATCGACATCACCGAGAGAAAACAGACCCAGGAGGAACTGAAAAAGTATCAGACTCACCTTGAGGACCTGGTTAGAGAGAGGACAGGTGAACTTCACCGCATCAATCAACTGCTTACACAGGAGGTCGAGGAACGCAGGCAGGCCGAATTGACGGTCCAGATGTCCGCCTCTCTGCTCAGGGCCGTTTTTGACGCAATTTCCGATGGACTGCTTGTCGGAAATCTGTTCCACGGAGTTGAATCACTCAACAGCAAGTTCAAGGAGATGTGGAATCTTAATGATGAGCACACTCAAAAGGCTGATTCCGCAGAATTACTGGACTACTGCGCCCAACAGACCAAGGACCCTGAAAAATTCGTCAAGAGGATATTTGAACTCTATTCCCCCAACATCGCTGAGAGTTTCGATGAGATTGAAATGAAAGACGGCAGGGTTTTTGAACGCCGTTCCAAGCTTTATCAATTAGGTGAAAAGACTTACGGTCGTGTCTGGAGTTACAAGGATATCACCGACCGGATAAGAACTCACAGGGAGCTTCTGGCGGCACGTGATCAGGCCCAATCAGCCGATCACGCAAAAAGCGCATTCCTGGCGATGATGTCACATGAAATTCGCACTCCCATCAATGCCATCATGGGGTTGAGTTACATTTGCCTGCAGACACAGCTTACGCCAAAACAGATCGACTATCTCGAAAAGATTCACGCATCTTCCGAAGCCCTCCTGAGAATAGTGAACGACGTTCTGGACTTCTCAAAGATAGAGGCGGGAAGGCTCGAACTCGAAATAGTCAGTTTTAATCTGGAATCGACAATCAGAAACGTCTTCGAAATGATTTCACTAAAAGCCGAACAAAAGGGTTTGGAGTTGATAGCCCTGCTGGATGAACATATCCCGGATCAGTTGCTTGGAGATCCACTCAGGCTCGAACAGATAATAAAAAATCTCGCGGATAATGCAGTAAAATTTACAGAAAAGGGTGAGGTCACTATTTCAGCGCAAATAACGTCGCGATATGAGGATAGAGTCGATCTCTGGATAGACGTCAGTGACACGGGAATCGGCCTGACCGATGATCAGATATCCAATCTTTTTAAGCCTTTTGTTCAGGCGGATAGCTCCACAACCCGCAAATACGGTGGCTCGGGGCTAGGGTTGAGCATATGCCGTCGTCTGGCTGAAATAATGGGAGGCCGAATATCGGTTTCGAGTTTGCCAGGAGAGGGAACGACTTTTTCTCTTGATCTGACCTTGTCAAAAAGTAAGGGCAGCATTCCCAGGGAATACAACCTGCCTGATATTTTAAAGGGATCAAAAGCGCTCGTCCTCGAAGATAATGAAAGGGTCCGATGCGCTCTAGCTGATTTACTGCAAAGCCTGGGCATGAAAGCAGCGACAGCAGGGAATATTGCGGATGCCATGAGGTTATTCGGGGATTCTGCCGACGAAGAACCGTTCAGCTTGGTCCTACTGGATGTTGGAATCCCTTACCTCGGAGTTCCCCAAGTTTGTAATCACATCAAGAATCACCCGAACCTGAAACTCGTACCGGACATCATCCTCATGGCCGGTTATGCCACCTCTAATGTCATGAGCCTTGTTAGCCAGTCATCTGCTGACGGATTCCTGACCAAGCCATTGACACTCTCTTCGGTTTTTAACGGGATAGTCTGTATACACAATCAGGAAAGGACCTGTTCCGAAAGGCCTTCCAGACTCAAAGCGAGGCAGAAGGAGCGTGAGGTATCCGCCAGACTAGGTGGGGCAAAGGTATTGCTGATCGAGGATAACGAGATCAACCGTCAGGTAGCCCTGGAACTACTCACAACACATGGACTGATTGTAACAATTGCGACCAACGGTCAGGAAGGGGTTGAGGCTGTAAACACAAGTGAATTTGACGCTGTCCTGACTGACATACAGATGCCTGTCATGGATGGTTATGAGACCGCCGCCAAAATCAGAAAAGACCCAAGATTTGCCAAACTCCCGATCATTGCAATGACTGCGCATGTTATGGCAGACGAACTGGAAAAATGTA
>CALDNG010000063.1 GCA_937915285.1 uncultured Desulfomonile sp.
TAAAAGACTTGTTGAGCACAAAAAGGACGTCGTAATACTACTCGACAGTATTACGCGTCTCGCACGGGCCCATAACACTGTTGTGCCTCCAAGCGGAAAAATCCTGTCCGGTGGTGTTGACTCCAACGCCCTGCATCGTCCCAAAAGATTTTTCGGGGCCGCCAGAAACATCGAAGAAGGGGGCAGTCTAACCATAATCGCTACAGCTCTTATTGATACCGGCAGCAAGATGGATGAAGTGATTTACGAAGAATTCAAAGGCACGGGCAACATGGAGATCCATCTCGACAGACGGCTGCTTGAACGAAGGATATTCCCATGCATCGACATTAATCGCTCTGGAACCAGGAAAGAAGAACTGCTCCTTAGCCAGCAGGATCTTCAGAGGATATGGCTGCTGAGAAAGCTGCTTGCCGACATGAACTCAGTAGACGCCATGGAGTTCTTGCTGGACAAGATCATGCAGACAGACTCGAATCGTGAATTCCTCCAGGTAATGAACAAGTAGAGTCTCCTGCAGTTGCAACAGGCGATTTTGCGCCGCCATTCCATCGGCTCAGTATCCTCCACATTGTGGGGTAGCTGAGGGCGGTGAAATATCCTGAAAGATCTCTTGATCAGATTCAGGGCATGCTTAAATTATGGATGACGGCGTGAGCTATGGCTCATTAATGATGATGTATATATATTTTGTTTGTATAGTTTAAAATTTATGTTATCATATTGTGTTTAAGACTATTTCCGGAGGGTTCTGATGAAAAAAGGCATTCACCCGGCCTATCAACCAGCAAGTTTCAAGTGCGCCTGTGGCGCTGACATGCCCACACGCTCATTGCAGGAAGAATACAAGATTGAAATTTGCTCCTCGTGTCATCCGTTTTTCACTGGCAAGCAGAAACTCATTGACAGCGCCGGTAGGGTTGAAAGGTTCATGAAGAAGTATGGAGATACTCAGGTATCTACTGGCAAGAAACCCGCAAAGGGCAGAAAAAAAGAGGAAAAGGCTGCAAAGGCCACGACTAGAACTGCAAAAAAGGCTTGATGAGGACCATCAGCCTGCCTATTTGCGACTCTTTATCTGCGTTAAATTACAATCGGGCGACTCTGTGGCTTAACGCACCCCGGACATGAGAGGATTAATGCTAGTCTCTGATCGCAAACATAACGACACCCAGCAGATAAAAGTCGGAGGTCAGGCTGTTATTGAGGGCATCATGATGCGGGCCCCCAAGACTTTTACAGTGGTTGTCAGGAGACCTGACGGTGAGTTATCGGTTCGTGAGGATCGCTGGCGATCACCCATGGAGAAATGGCCTGTGCTGAAAAGTCCATTTCTCAGAGGCTGTATAGTGCTCTATGAGGCTCTGTTCAACGGTATTCAGGCTTTAACCTATTCAGCGCAGGAAGCCTTGGGAGAGGAAGAGGAAAAGCTAGGTCCCTGGGCTCTGGGAGGCACCATAGCTTTTGCAATCGGTGGAGCGATGCTCCTCTTTGTAGTGGTCCCGCATCTGGCGACCATTGGTGTGGGTGCGCTGTTTGGAGTTGATCTCGGTGTGCGGAGTGTGTGGTTTCACGTGGTCGATGGTGTCATAAAGGTCAGCATTTTTGTGGCATACATAGCCTTGATTTCCCTGATGAAAGATATCAGGCGAGTTTTTCAGTATCACGGCGCTGAGCATAAATCTATTCATGCATACGAAAAAGGTGATGAACTGACGGTTGAGAACGCCAGAAAATACCCCACACTGCATGCCCGTTGTGGGACCGCGTTCATTCTGCTGGTGCTGATGTTGAGTATTTTTCTCTTCACGGCAGTTTTCCCGTTCCTTCCAAAAGAACTGATGGGAAACAAAATAGTCACCAATGCCTTTTACATTGTTGTCAAAATGCTCTTGCTAGTTCCGATCGCAGGAATTTCTTATGAAATCATCAGACTTGGTGAGAAGTACGACAACAGGCTATTACGGGGATTCCTTATGCCAGGTTTATGGCTGCAGAAGCTTACGACGCGTGAACCGACGGATGATCAGATTGAAGTGGCTATTGTGGCTTTGAAGAAGACATTGGAAAGAGAGGAGCGCTGGGTTGAAAATGAATCCTCAGCGGCTTGAAATTGATACATGCAAGGTTTAGGAAAACTAGAGGAATTAAGCAAGCGATACGAAGAGCTTAGCGCTGAACTCGCCAGACCGGAAGTAATTGCCGATCCTCTGCAGCTAAGAAAATACTCCAAAGAACAGTCTGATCTCGATGAAATAATCAGGGCTTACCGATCTCTCACATCAACTCTCGACCAGATAAAAGATCTCGAAGAAATGATTGAAGACGAATCGGACGCTGAACTGGTGGGATTGGCGCGAGAAGATCTGGCGTCTCTCAGGGAGCGTCAGGTTGATTTGGAGAGAGAGCTTAACCTGTTGCTGCTCCCCAAAGATCCGAATGATGACAAGAACGTGTTTCTTGAAATACGCGCAGGAACCGGTGGAGAAGAAGCCTCACTTTTTGCGGCCGATTTGTTCAGGGCCTATTCCAGGTATGCCGAGACCCGGCGGTGGCGAGTGGAAATGATGTCCTCCTCTGAAAGCGCATCGGGTGGATTCAAGGAGATAATAGTTTTGATCAGTGGCCATGGGGCTTTCTCCCGTCTCAAATACGAGAGAGGGGTTCACCGTGTCCAGAGGGTTCCATCAACAGAATCTCAGGGGCGTATACACACTTCGGCTATAACAGTGGCAGTATTGCCCGAGGCTGATGATGTTGAAGTCAATGTTGACCCGAAGGACCTAAAAATTGATGTTTACAGATCCTCCGGGCCTGGAGGTCAAAGCGTTAATACTACGGATTCGGCGGTTCGGGTTACCCATTTG
>CALDNG010000064.1 GCA_937915285.1 uncultured Desulfomonile sp.
CTTCTTCCCTTTGTTGCTGAGTGAGTTGTGAATGGGTAGTGCTGGCTGGATGAATAACGAGGCTCTTGGCGTCGCCAACATTGGCAAGGTGCGAAAACAGCTTGAGATTATCAATGAATTTTTCGGCCATCTGGCTAGTGCCGTCCAGTCCGAACACTACCACACCGCCGGACATTCCTCTCCTGAAATAGCGTTGAGCCATTTCGAATGAAGGGTCACAATCCAGGCCGGGATACCTCACCCATCTCACCCTCCCGTGTTCGGAAAGGTATCTTGCGACCTGTATAGAGTTTTCGCAATGCCGTTCCATCCTTAAAGACAGTGTCTCCAGTCCCTGAAGGAACATCCATGCATTGTCAGGGCTGATACAGGCTCCAAGGTTTCTAAGGGCAACCAAACGCATGCGCAAAATGTATGCCATTTCCTGAAGAGGTCCCAGGTCCTGGGAAAATCGCAAACCGTGGTAAGAAGGCTCAGGGTCAACAAACATCTTGAACTTTGGGTCGTTCCAATCGAATTTACCTGAATCTATGACTATGCCACCAACGCCTGTTCCATGACCCCCTATCCACTTTGTCAACGAATGCGCTACTATGGATGCCCCATGGTCAATCGGCCGGAATAAATAGGGTGTGGTAAATGTGGAATCAACTATCAAAGGCAAATGATATTCATCCGCAATTGCGGCTATTCGTTCGAAGTCTGGTATACCGAGCCTCGGATTTCCAATCGATTCCAGAAAGATAGCGCGAGTGTTTGAGTTTACTGCGCTCCTGAAACTGTCCGGATTGTCATAGTCCGCAAAAACGATTTTGATCCCAAACTTGGGCAAAATATCATTGAACATGGTGTATGTGCCACCATACAGATTGCGCGACGAAATAACCTCGTGACCGTTTTCAGCGATATTGATAATTGAATAAAATATCGCGGCTGTTCCCGAAGCGGTGGCTAGCGCCCCAACGCCGCCTTCGAGCGCAGCCATGCGTTTTTCAAGTATGTCAGTAGTAGGATTCATCAAGCGGGTGTAAATATTTCCCAACTGTCGCAATCCAAAAAGGTCTGAAGCGTGTTTGGCGTCCTTGAAAACATACGAGGACGTCCGGTGGACCGGAACCCCCCTGGACAAATTCGGCTCCTCAACTATCTGACCGGCGTGAACAGCCAGAGTGTTGAAGCCTTGAGGCTTGCTGGAATTAGTCATGTTTAGTTCCTTGTGTTTGAAAATATTCAAGCCCGAAAGTTACGACATCATTCTAAAGTTAAACCTGGAGATTATTCCATCAGTTGATCAAAATACAACAACTTTTTGTGTCAATTATCCTTATGGCATGTTTCCTGGCCAAAGGATATGTCCTGCCTGCCGAAAAAAATTCATTGTTGATCAGATTAACCGAACAATCCGCAAAGCCAGTCCGCCACAGTAGTATCGCTTGACTTTTTATGTAAAATTGAATAATTGATTTAACATGTTAAGAAGTTTATTTAAAGAAATGGAACGCCGCTCACGCTTCGATTCGATTCCGAAACGATTCCCGGAGTTATTTGATTCTAGCGCGGGAATATTTCAATTTAAGGATGAAGCCTTTGATCAATTGAGTGGCTTTCTTGGGAGTGGTGGCTATTCTTTTCAGAATGTAGCAGTTCAGGTTGGGGTCAAGTGGGCATCTGCATCCCAAAAGGTGTCCCTCAGAAAAGCTATTTTGGCCAGGGGATTTTTGACTCCTTCATGCCTTTGGGCTTACCGGCAGGTGAGGGGAGCGTCGGAAGACATTCTTGTAGATTTTGAATCTCCTGAGATGAGCTACATGCAAATTCTGCTCCTCAAGGAAATAGATCCCTGTGTTTCTGCTCCGTTCCAGATAGAAAGGTTCATTTCCAACAAGCAGGTTGCCGATGAAATAAGGGAGGCGTCACGCCTTTGCTGCCTTCGACTGCTGGATCTCGGTTTAAATCCTGAACTTTTAAGAAATCTCCAGCAACGGTATCCTGGAGTAGAGATACTCAAGAACTGGAGGCCCTGCATACCCGGTGCGGTAGTTCGGCCGGAAACTTGCCAGTTCCAATCGTTTGTAGACTTTCACCAGTTAGTAAGGTCCCTCAAGGATCTCAAGGAGTTGTCATCTCTCACCAGAGTTCTCTACATCCTAAGTTCATTTTACATACCTTTGACGGAACGGGAATTTCACTCACTTCTTCTCAGCCAGACGGACATACTTTTTGTCAACCGTTTGAAATCGGCTGGAATAATAGATATCAGCGATTCAGGTTACATTCTGACTCCCGACTCTTCACGTCAGGCTTTGGTAAAAAAGTTTCTCTATGATTCATATCCGTTGGCCCGGGAGACACTTAACAGGAGCCGGGTCGCCAGGAAGAAAGAGGATCGTGAGAAGAGGGTCAAGAGTCTTG
>CALDNG010000065.1 GCA_937915285.1 uncultured Desulfomonile sp.
ATAAATTACGCAACCAGGTAGGTCCTCGGGTTCGTTGCGCCTGAAAATAGTTATATTTTGGTAACTTTTCCAGCTCGTCGCATGATCCCAGACGCTTCCAGGAACAAGTGGGTCGTGATTGCCTGGAATGATGAAAACCCTGCCATTGAATTTGCTAAGGATATTTGCGGTCTGTGTGACTGTGGATCTATCTACGGCGTTGTCCTGAAACAGGTCTCCAGCTATTAATATTAGCTCAGCATGATTCTCGTTAGCCATTCTGACAAGACGCTCAGCGGCCTCTAGCCTGGCCTTTCTGGCTATTTTCGCATGCTCGGGATCGAATGAACCGAACTTCATGCCAATATGCCAGTCTGCTGTATGAACAAACTTCATATACTATCCCCCTCTTTTGGGCGGCCATACGAAAGCCTGATGACCCCTGTTGAATTTTGAGAGAAGAAACGGTTTGAGCCTTGGATTCAAATATTGAGCAGATGGACTCATTTGGGATTCTCCCCCTCAGGCCCGGTTACCCGAATACGATTTAAGGCCTTACCGTTAGTTAGGATAAACCATTCGAAAGATTTCTTCAACAACCGTAAGCGATCAATTCAGTAAACAGGGCATGACCCCGCAATCTGCAGGCGCCAAGGGTTTTTTCAATAGGATTAAGCGTTTGAACCTTCTTTCTGCACGTGTTAAATTTGGACTGGATCACATTCTCTGGTATCAGCTACCCACTTATGGAGGCACAAATTGATGAAAGCGATGTTCACCGTCATCCTGTTGTTTGTATCGATGATTACGTGCAGTCTCTGTGTAGCCGAATCTCCGGCCAGTCTTTGGCCCGTAGTGGATATGCTTCAGTCCAGGGAATTTGTGGACCTGACACATTGCTTCAAGCCTGGAATCCCTCACTGGCCGGGTTTTGAGGATGAATTACGCACTACGACTTTTTATTACGATGAGGGGATAGGCTCCAGGGGCAAGGGGTTTCTCGCCCACAAATATGAAATCCCCGGACAATGGGGCACACATGCGGATCCACCCGCGCATTTTGTGCGAGGCAAAAGATTTCTGGATGAAATTTCGGTTAAGGAGATGATTTTGCCTCTAGTGGTGATCGATGTAAGCGACAAGGTCAAGACTAACCGTGACTACCAAATCACGATGACAGATGTCAGTTTGTGGGAGGCGAGGCACGGCAGGATACCTGCCAAATCTTTCGTGGCTATGAGGACTGATTGGTCAAAGCGATGGCCCAGTGCGGAAAAGATGCAAAATATTGATGATAGCGGGGTGGCGCACTACCCTGGTTGGAGCCAGGAAGTTCTGTCGTATCTGTATGAGGAGCGTGACATTACCGCCAGTGGGCACGAGACGACAGACACCGACCCGGGGGTGTCTACAAGCAAAGGTGACTATTCACTCGAAACATATGTACTCTCCCGCAACAAGTATCAGATCGAGCTACTTACAAACCTGGACAAGGTCCCGGAGCATGGAGCGATAGCGGTGGTAACTTTTCCGAAACCCTGCAGGGGGTCGGGTTTCCCGGCAAGGGTATTTGCCATCCTGCCTTCCGCTTCCGCTGGGCCCGTTGAATAAAACGATGGTATTCCCGGGGGGCCGCTAAATAAAACCCGGATGTTTCTCGAATCAAGCGTGATGGGAGAAATGTTCCCATAGTTCGTCACGCAGGAAATCGTAGGCTATCTCGCGTGATTCTCTTCTGTATCGCTCCCACTCTATTGTCCCGTAATCCCACGCTGTGTGCCAGGTTTCACCAGAATGATGGGACAAACCACATAATTCAAGTAGCTGGACCACCGCCTTGTTAAATACTGCCCTGACCTCGTCAACCGATCCATCGCCGCGTTGTTCATTTAGCCAGCTAAAAGGCACATGGGCCCCAATCTCGAGGCTGACCGGCGGGTTCGGGGAGCCTAAAAATTGCCAGAGATGATAGATTTCCTGGGCAGGCTCGGAAATGAGTTCATTTTCAATTGCGGCCCTGAATTTATCCTCCATGATTTGCGACTCCTGAAGGTTGTCCATAAACTGTTTTAATTAAGAGAATGGCGTCCGGGCCTGTCCTGAGATGTCCAATTCGCAATAGTTCCAACTACAACAGGAATGCAGGCCCAGGGGGCGAGTCTGTTTGACTAAATTTAATTCAGGCAACGCTTAACTGCAATACCTGTGCTGGCTGGCTGGGCCATATCAGACAGGCTATCATCATTTGCCTGTTTGATTCATTTCGCGGCCAGGCCCCCTCCGGGTGGGATTACGGATCCCAACACCTCACTGAGATCATCAACCTTTATCGGCTTGGATACATATTCATCCATGCCGGCCTCAATGCACTTCTCCCTGTCGCCATCGATGGCATGGGCTGTCATTGCAATGATTGGGAGGTGTTTTCCGGACAATCTTTCACGCTCACGAATTACTCCGGTGGCCTCCAGGCCGTTCATTTCGGGCATCGAAACATCCATGAACACTACGTCGAAGCTATGAGTATCGACAGCTTCCACTGCTTCAAGGCCATTTGCAGCCAGAGAAACCGTATGTCCCATTTTTTCCAGGATTTTCCTGGCTACCCTCTGATTTACCGGATTATCTTCAGCCACAAGTATTTTTAAGTTTTGCCGACCTTCTCTTATTGAATGTCTTGTTATAAGTGACTGCCTTGATGGCCCGTTCCCTGACGCCTGGATCGAATTAATTATAGCCTTTAGCAGTTCGTCCTGCTTGATGGGCTTGGTAAGATAGGCGGATATACCAAGATTAATGCTTCGCTGCGCGTCACCCCTCTCGCCGCCGGATGTCAGCATCATCATGGTCACAGCTGCGCATTCCGGAATTTTGGTCATTTTCTCCACAAACTCGAAACCGTCCATTTCCGGCATCATGCAATCGGTAATGACCAGCCCGAATTCCTCTTTGGTATTGCATGATTTCCTGAATAATTCGAGAGCCTCCTGCCCACTGGAAGCTGTAGTGGGCTTCATGCCCCAGAAATTCAGAAGTTGCTCGAGAATCTTGCGGTTCGTGGAGTTATCGTCAACCACCAGCACACGCAGATTGCTCCAGTCCACAGGAGCGGGATCAGGCCTGACCAAGTTGTTTTGGCTTACAACCTCCAGATTCACGGTAAAATGAAATGTGCTTCCGTGGTTCATTTCACTTTCAACCCAGAGGTTCCCTCCCATGAGTTCGCATATCCTTCGCGAGATAGAAAGACCAAGTCCTGTGCCCTGGTATCTGCGAGACATGGACCCATCAGCCTGCACAAAAGCCTGAAAGATTGCACGAGTTTTTTCCGGTGGTATCCCGATACCGGTGTCTTTAACGGAGAAATGAAGTTCTAGACGGTCGTTTCCCAGATGCTGAGTCTCAACCCTCAGGACCACTTCCCCTGAGTCGGTGAATTTGACTGCATTACCCAGCAGATTGACCAGAACCTGACGCAGCCGACCAGGATCGCCCATCAGCATGGATGGCGTTTCCGGAGCCATATAAGAAATCAGTTCAATTCCTTTTCTAGCAGCCGTTACTGCCAGTAAAGAGGCGGCGTTATCAATGAGCCTGCGTATATCGAATTCCACATTTATCAGTTCGAGTTTTCCCGCCTCTATTTTTGAAAAATCCAGAATGTCATTGACTACGGTCAACAACGCGTTTGAAGCTGTCATTATGTCATCCAGATATTCGCGTTGCTCACTGTTCAGCCCTGTATTAAGAGTAAGTTCCGCCATCCCCATTATCCCGTTGATGGGTGTGCGGATTTCGTGGCTCATGTTCGCAAGAAAATCGCTCTTTGACTGGTTGGCGGTCTCAGCGGCAATCCTGGCCTCAACAATGTCCGTAACATCAATTATGTTTAAGATAACTCCCTGACACTGCTCACCCCTGAATATCGGCTGTATTCTTACATTGGCATGCATTCCGAGGATTTGCCGTTGCAGTTCAAGAGCCTGCCTGTTTCGCCCCGCCTGGCGCTCAAGGATGATATGCTTTACATTATCAATCAATTCATCCCCTAACCGTGGCTTAAGCATATCAAGAGTCAGCATATGATTGCGATCCAGTCCGATATGGTCTACAAACCACCTATTGACAACGGTGATCCTTGATTCAGGGTCGGTGATGACAATCCCCTCTTCCATTCCGTCTATTAATGTCAGAAGCTTGTTTTCCTCTGATTTGTATTTTTCCTCGCTCAGCCTCAGTTCCGTTTCCCTGAGGGTTTTCTCGATTCGCTTTCGCTCGGTGACATCATTGACCAGCGCCAGGTTGAGCTTTTTGCCGCCAATTACGATTGGCCCTGGCATGACTTCCACGTCCCTCAGTTCACCACTGGACAGACTATGCTGGCAATCGGTGAAGCGACTTGAGCCGAGATTACCCGTTCGCATCACATCCCTGACTCGATCGATCTCTCCAGCATAAAGATCAAACACGGATTTCTTTTTGAATTCCTGGGATGAATATCCATAAAAAGCGCATGCTGCAGGGTTAGCGTCTACAATTGCGCCAGAAGTCGGATCATGGATTAGCATTATTAGATGTTCATTTTCAAACACAGCCCTGAATCTTTGTTCGCTCTCCCTCAAGAAGTTCTCGGAAAGTTTTTGATCCGTTATATCCCTCGAGATGCCCACCAGTCCCGT
The DNA here is from genome assembly GCA_937915285.1 of uncultured Desulfomonile sp. Taxonomy (GTDB): domain Bacteria; phylum Desulfobacterota; class Desulfomonilia; order Desulfomonilales; family Desulfomonilaceae; genus CAITZA01. The sequence goes on from CALDNG010000065.1 coordinate 4,659, forward strand.
TATGTTGTGTTCCTCATCAAAAATAGGTGTTTTGATTGTCTCAAACCAGTAGGTACTCCCAGCCATATCGGTCACTGACTCCTCTGATCTTTTTGTGACACCTGACCTGAGAACCTCCCTGTCCTCTGAACTATATTTCCTGGCCCGTTCGGTTGGCCATATGTCAAAATCGGTTTTCCCTTGGGTTTCTTCACTTTTTTGGCCGCATGCCCTGCTGAAAGGTATGTTGGTGGCCGAGTAACGGCCCTCACGATCCTTGAGCCATGCGGGGGCGGGAATATTGTCCAGCAGCGCCTTTTGCTGCAGATCCCTTAATCTGAGCGTACGATCAGCCGCTTCGCGCTTGACCATCTCCCTTTCAAGGGCCTCACGAGCCCTACGCTGCTCGTCTAAGTGACTCCTGGTCAATTCCGACTGCCTCTGTACCCTGGAGATGTACAGACAGGCCGAAAAGGTTAACAACAGTCCTGCGGCCAGAGCCAGCCACGGATACCAGGTCCGTGAGCCCACAAGAACTGATGAGGTGGGAACAACAAGGACAGACCAACCGAGCTGACCAATGGTAAGGCTGTCCGAATAATGAACACTGGAAAGAAGGACAGAGATGTCTGATGGTATGGACGCATCCTCACCTTTTTCAGGGAATGACCTGAAGAAAAGCAGACTTTCTGGCTCTCCGTTCAACAAGGCAAAAACGTAAAAATCAAAACCGCTCAAGATTAGCTGATCAAACATGCTGTTGAAGAGGTCGGGAATTCTGAACACCGCTGAATAAAGACCCAGCAGATTTTCTCTCCTAGATTTTAGGTCGTCAGACACATAACCTTTCTTGTAAACCGGAGCAAAAACCACAAAGCCCGGCTCATTGCGTTTCTCAACGATTAGTTTCAAGGGACGTGTCGCGGCGATTTTTCCGGTGTCCCGGGCATGCTGTATACCCTGAAGTCTCAGAGGTTCGGACCCTACATCAAACCCCAATGTCCTATCGTTTGCAGTCAAAGGTTCGACATATAATCGAGGGAAATACTGTGTCCTTTGGTCGGCTCGCACCAGGTCGTCGGCTTGTCCCCTCTGTGTAAACTCAAAATTTCTGAATCCCTCGTCTCTCAACGTTCTTTCAACGAATTCCCTGTCTCCCCTGGAAACCAGGGGTAACCACTGCACGGAGTGTATTCCTTTGCTTCGCTCAAGGTAATCTTCAGTAAAAAGTCTGAACTCCTTCCTGGAAACATGTTCTGAAGCTTCATGGAAAGCGGACAGTCCTCTGAGCATGTTCAGGTAGAACTCTATGCCCTGTTTCACTGAAGAGACCACGGCCTGACTTTCCCGTTGAAAACTCACCCCGAAACGGCTCTCGTCCCAGGCTCGAAGGCTAAAAAACAGAACGAGAGACATGAGCAATCCTGCAACAACCCCTGAAGGCAAAATAAACCGGCTAAATGATTCTGTGGACGATCCATCACGTGATTTGTCAACAACATTACTGGACATACGATCTCCTGAAATCGCTCCCTTCAAGCGTCTCCCTCCCATCCACTATCCGGCTGTGGTGGAGATGATCAATGCAGGACGTCAACCTGTCAAAGTGTCCGGAAACTTGCGTTTGTAGCCTTATGATAAAACCAATAAAAACCAAAAGCGTCGCAATCAAGACGGTCCAAATGATCGCTGAAAAAGAGCCGCCTAAAAAAACATGAACTCTACATGAAATGCTTTCAGTCTATTGACGGGGAGTCAGGGAGCATATTGTCTCGATCATGGAAGCGAAACCATACGGTTTTTCCAGGACACGATCCCTGCCTGAATCCAAGAGTTTGGCTGGTTCATGAAAATAGCTGTCCAACGCCGTCAGAAGAATGAAAGGAGTTTTTGGAATGCCTCTCTCCCGGCAGATTGACCTGAGCGCCCGGAAGTCGTGTCCCTCGAAAGGGTTCTCAAGTTCACAGCGCTTTTCGAGGCAAGATCGTCTGAACATCTGCTAACCGACCTGTAACTGCCTGACATTTCCATAACAATTCCCCCTGGCCCTTTGATGTCCAGGCATAAGCAATTTCGGCGCCAAAGAAACAAGCCTGGAACTCCAGAAAACAATGCCTGATTATACAGATAGTTAAGTATCGACATGACACAATAGGGTGGTGTTTGAGCCGGCTGACTCATGCGGAATATGTCATAATAGTATGACAGCCTTTATCCTGATTAGCGCCCAGCCTTTAATAATCAGTCCATGGGCTGAATTTTCTGTCCTACTGATAGGACAGTTGTCGCAGGAGACTGTCAGGAATTTCGACACACTGACGTGTCAAGCCTATGGAAGTATGAGTTTCTGACCATCCTGAAGAGCGTCCATAGTGATTCTTCGTCACTGGATAATTGGGTATAGGAAACCAAATGTAGGTTTCGTACTTTTCATCAGCCGATTGTCTGGATGGATTGAAAAGGGGTTTTCTTTTCAGGACGGCTCAGTTCAAGTAAGATTCCGGTCTTGGATTCAGTGGTTTGCTTGTTATGATGCGGGATGTGACGAATCTGCAAACTGCCGTGCCGTCGATGAGTCAAGCGCCTTTTGTATGGCAATGACTAATTCCCCCCTTTTGACAGGTTTGTGCAAAACAGCCTTAATACCTGAGGAATAGATTTCAGGTTCATATGTTTCCCTTCCGTAACCGGTACAAAGGATGACCGGTGTTTCCGACCGTATGGAGGTCACGCTCCTGGCGAATTCAATTCCAGACATTCCCGGCATAGTAAGATCTGTGACCACAATATCGAAGGATTCTGGCGAAAGTCTGAAAATATCAAGCGCTTTCAGAGGACAAAGCGCTGCCACGACCTCAAAACCCATATAGCCCAGTGTCTGGCTGACCATATCAATTAGCAATTTTTCGTCGTCCACCCAGAGTAACTTACCTCGGAAGCGGCTCGTCGTTTCAGTCGCATCCTCTTGAGTTTCTTCTGTCTGTCTGAGGGTAGTCGGCAAATAAACGTCAAAGGTGGAGCCCTGACCAGGCTCACTCCTCACGGTTACGGCGCCTCCATAACTTTGGACTATTCCATGTAGGACAGACAGACCCAGACCGGTCCCTTCCCCCACCTCCTTTGTCGTAAAATACGGCTCGAAGATTCTACTGAGAACACCTACGGGGATTCCTTCTCCTGTGTCAGACACAGACAGTCTCAAAAATCTACCCGGATAAATTGGTGGATGCAACGCGGTAAACTCTGTGGTCAGATCTTCACACGTCAGCTTCACAGTCAATTTCCCTCCGGATTTCTTCATTGAGTGGGCTGCATTCGAACAAAGGTTCATGAGTATCTGATAAACCTGGGTAGGGTCACCCTCAATATTTGGGACAGCAGGTTGAATTTCGGTCACTATCTCAACGGATGATGGGATTGCTCCACGCAGAAGTTTGACAGCCTCCTTGACAATTGGCGAGACATCAAACGTCTGTTTCTCCGGAGTAGATTGTCTGCTGAAGGTCAGAATTTGCTTCACCATGTCTGAAGCTCTATCGGCGGCCTTCAGTATCCGGTTGAGATTATCTGAGATTGTGCGATTATTTTGGGCTTTAGCCAGAGCCAATTCCGCCGAACCTGTGATTGTGTAAAGGATGTTATTGAAATCATGAGCTATTCCTCCGGCTAAAGTGCCAATGGCTTCCATCTTTTGGGACTGGGCCAATTGTTCCTGCAGGCATTTTTCGGCCGTAACATCACGCTTTACAGATACATAGGCCACAACCTTCCCAGAAGTGTCTCTTACCGGCGAAATGGTTGACTGCTCATAGAATACTGAGCCGTCCTTTCGGCGGTTCTTGAAAAGCCCGTTCCATATTTTTTGGGATGAGAGAGTTTCCCAGATGTTCCTGTAAAATGCTGGTTCATGCTCACCGCTTTTGAGGATGCGGGGATTTTGTCCCATGACTTCCTTGCGGGAATATCCCGTCACCTGTTCAAAGGCGGGGTTCACGTAGGTGATCCGTCCGTCGGAATCAGTTATGACAACAGATTCTGCGGCGTATTCTATGGCGGTGGCCAGTCTTTCGAGCGCCTCCTGGGACTCCTTCCTGTCAGTAATGTCCATTCGCGCCCCGAGAATCCTGGCAGGCTTACCTGAAGAGTCCATTATTACTGATCCCATTGATAGTATCCAGCGGTAATCTCCATCGCTATGACGCATTCTGTATTCGAGACTGTAATTGTCGCGACTTCCGCTTTCAAGCTCCCTAAAAATAGTGATGACCCTCTCTCTATCATCTGGGTGTGTCCTCATCTTTAAATCGTCGTAGTGGTCAGTCGATTCATGATCGCTATAACCCAGGATCGATTTCCATTCCTTGGAGTGATAGACCTGATTTGTTTTGATATCCAGATCAAACAGCCCAATGTTGGCGGCTTTTGTAGCCAATTCCAGCCTGCCTCCCATCTGTTCGATCTGGCTCTGCTTGAGTCTGTCTATCTCTATCGATTGGCGCCTTGTTCTCAAAAGCACCTCTATTCGGGCGATGAGTTCCTGTCGCTTGATGGGGGCTGTGATGATTTCATCAACCTTTTGCCATATCTGCCGAGACAGCAGATTTGCATCCCGGTTGGTGGTTACAAGTATTGCCGGAACGAACAGGGCCCCTTGAGCGTGCTTTTTCTCCTCAAGGCCGTCACCGACCTTCAGGAGCATCGGACCATCAACTATGGCCAGATCAAAGTCCTGTGAGATAGATTCAACATCCCTGCCGTAAACGACGTCATAGGAGTTTTTCAGGAAATCGCCTACAACCCTTACGTCGTTGCCGTTGTTCAACAAAACTAATATCCTGTCCATCCATTGCTTTCCTGGATCTTACCCGGTATAGGAGTGTAATAGAAAATCTGCATACTTTCTCATGTTAGATCGGAAGAGCGTCGTGTAGGGAAAGAGTGTAGATCTCGGTGGTC
>CALDNG010000066.1 GCA_937915285.1 uncultured Desulfomonile sp.
GTAATTGCATCATAAACTAGCGGGAATAGCTGTCAATTAAAAAAAAATTGACCTCTATGTCGGGAACGAATTGTTGGGTCGGATTAAAATAGGGGGGCGTTTATAAATTTTAATTGACGGGGTAGGTAAACCATTCGCCGGCCGGACAATGATGCCTATAGGTGTCGGTCAATGCTCGATTCTCAGCCTCCTAAAGACTCTCACTCGGATCTGCTTTTTAAAAGGCAGCGCCCTCTTAAAAATTCTGATCAAGGCCTAGCGCCCATACAAATAGAATGATTGACACATCATATTCTTATTTGCTCGATTGCTTAAAAACGCCTTTCAATCTATCGTAAATGGGATTGTAGTAATCAGTCTACAGGGAATTTTAAATTTTTGTCCCCACCCTCCCTTAAAAATGGAAATGAATTTCTAGAGGGACCAGAGCACATCAAAGATTTGTTTGATATGACCTCTGATCAATGCGTGTCACTAATATACGGGGTCGAAAAGTGCCGGACGATTTAGAATATCCAGGTATTCTAATTCTTATCAATCTCTCAATATCGTGGATATGTAAAAATGAGCCAGATATTTAGGTTCCAGATCGGCGCATTAAACCGAATATTTTCCCGCACCGAAAGCATTAGCAATTGTACTAATGGCTTCGTTAAACTTCTGGGGGTGATATTCGAAGATTCTATGAACACCAGTTCCCAACAATCTTCTAAAGCGTCCCTCCACGGTCTCTGTATCCGGATTGAATACCCAAAATCTTCTGAGTGGTTTTTCGCTCAGACTACCCAGTCCATAAAGATGATGAAAGAAAGCATCTGACTGTGGGAAAGAGTAACCGATTACAAAAATGTTTTCTGCACTCTCCAGTTCCTCCACAGCGGTTCTCCAAACTGGTAACATTACCTTATGATAGTCCGATTTATTCCAAGTTGGTGGCACTATTAATGGCTCATTCGACCTTTTGTGTTCACAACAATTGAACTCGGTAAGCCATCTGCTGAGAGGCATCGGAACCTTAATTTTTTGTTGCGGAACATTTTTGTCTTCAAAGAAATCAGGGGCTTGTTTCTGCATGAGGTCTAAGACCTGAATACGGCCACAGATTGGGCAGCGAAGCCAATTCAAGGAGCCGTGAAGTTTTAGAAGACGGACGCCCTGAGTCTCGTTCTCAATGCAATAGTCTGGTCTGAGCCCCTTTTGTGCCAAAGATCGATCGACAACCACATCATAATTGAAAGTAATGACGGCTACCGTCCTAGGGGGATCAGCTTCTCGTTGGAGAAATTTGATTAGATCGCAAAATCTTCCATATGTTGGCGGAAGTTGTATTTCAGTTCCTCTGTCAATCTCAAAAAGAACCGTTTGCTCAACTGTCTTTGAAATTAGAGCCTTCAGATCACTTATGCGAGACTTGATATTTTCTGGACTTATTCCAGGCAATTTGCCCAAAGTGTCCGCCATTTCCAGTACGGTAAATACAGATTCCACATTTTGGAGGTCTATATCGCATTTCGAGTGCAGACGTTGAAGGTTCCCAATTACCTCAAACACATTACGGAAACTCTCCTCCGCTCCTCCAACTAACCCTTTGGCAAACAAGTCACGTGATGAAGAAAAAAATTCCGACATGACTGGTGCGCCTGCATCTTTGGAGGCACCTGCCCCCAAGATAAAGACCACATCGCTCATTTAGGCCCTCCTTGATTCTGATGGCATCAGCATCCCGCGCCCTGATCTTTGACATATGCGGTCGTAGGACTCATACACAAACATTAACTCCACGGACTGCTCCCAAATATACAGGCTGACTTTCCCGAAAACAACTTCGGTCATAGAAATTGAAAGAGAGCGAACCAAGAAGCTGCAATCCTTTTCGCTTGATGGACATGTCGGACGGCTCTATAGTGCCTCAACACTGCATGATCGCCGGGACGTAGATGATGAGAAAATGTTCATTCACTCATTTTATTGAGACCCTCAAGCGCTGGAAGCAACTAATTTGTGAGATGTCATTGCACCCGATTGTAATTAAATCTCACACTTTTGAGATTCAGAGAGCTCATGCCCGGACAGTCATAATAGCACTCTTCACGTGGCCGTTTTAAAAAGCTGGTTTTTTTAAACGAAGTAGTAGTCCATTAAGCCCGAACGGTCTATTCATTTCCGCCGACACCTACAAGTTAGGCCGAGTCGAAACCAGAAATGGGCTGGGCTAGTCGAGAAAATCCGGATCTTTCATGAGTCAATTTAGGCTTTCAATCAGTCTGATGGCCTAGCTCCTCCGCAAGCAAGGGTTTGTGCAGACTCCAGAGATATGGTCCATGAGATGTCACACGTTCAGGAGTTCAATATTGTGACCGTTGGCGTTTGGCCCGGACGCCTTTCAACCAAGACAAGACCGGCTTCCTCCAAATGCCTCAATGCTTTGTTATAGGTCTGATGGCTAACGCTTAATTCATGGAGTAATCGGCCTTGCATTTTGACCTTGTCAGACTTGGTCAAACCTTTGATAAAGAGTAAGCCCATAGCCACGTTGAGAGTCTTGCCCGGAAGTTTTGATGCAGCACAGACCCATTTCCATTGAATGGGACCTTTGATAAATCTGTTATCCTCCTTTTTGGGGAGGGTTTGTTTTTTCCTTGGCTGTCCTCCAAAAATATTTGGTTTAATAGTATATTCATCTAGAAACCCTTGTTTCATATACTACCCCTTATATATTATAAAGATATATATAATATATTGTACAGGCATTAAGGTTCTTAAGGGGTACCCATTAAGAACCTTAACGGGTTAGAATTTTCTACAGATCCTCAATGATCTTCCAAATAGTCTCCCACATTTGCTGACCTCTCTCGTCCATATATCGATCAGGATATCTCACGGTCTTGACCTCAGTTCTCAATTCAAATCCATTCAGGACGATGGTTGAAGCTTCTCTCATGGCTTCTTGGGTCTGGGAAATTGCCGCTTCTTCATCCGCTAAGTCGAACTCAATTAGGATAGCGTCATGGACTGGAGCACATACCTTAACGCCACGTTCCGTAGCATAGCAGCAAGCAAGC
>CALDNG010000067.1 GCA_937915285.1 uncultured Desulfomonile sp.
AATTGGAGCACAGCTATCATAATGATTTTTGTCCTCACATTCGGAACATCCTTTACCCAGATCATGCCGGGGATAAATTGTAGACAGTCATGAGTCTGAGACTGTGTCTCTTTCTGTGGGCCCTTCGAGCAGATGTAATTGGAATTCGGTTTCATAAAGAGATTGAACTGAGCTGAAAACGCGGGCGTTCCGCTACCACTAGAGATTTGCTAAATCCAGCTCTGGAGACTGCAGCTATATGGAAAACTCGATTGTACTCATGTTGGTCACTATGACCATATTTTGTCTCATGTTTTCCATTGGGGTTAGCCACTCCTTTCAGGAACTCACATTCCTGTGGCGTTGGCCTGGATTATTGCTTCGTTCGCTTTTTGCTGTAATAGCGCTGGTTCCCGCAGTCGTAGGCCTACTTCTATGGGTGTTTGAATTACCAGCCGCTGTAGCGACCGGTATCGCTATACTGGCCGCTGCCCCTGGGGCGCCTCTCACTCACAAGAGGTCACAGATGGCCGGTGGGGATCTAGTGTATACCGCCAGCCTGCAGTTGACGCTGGCCTTGATGGCGGTCCTGGTTACACCAATCATCCTTTCCATATTCGGCGCCTTGTTTGAACTGGACGCAGTTCGTGTGAGTCCTTTCAAGGTGGCCAGGCAAATCTCAGTGGTCACATTCTTGCCTGTGACCATTGGCCTGCTCCTTCAGCGCTTCGCTCCGAGGCTCGCTGACATGATTATTAAACCACTGCGTATGCTTGCCAATGCTCTCTTCATAACGCTCGTGGCAGTGCTGCTCACAGCGCCTGTTTTTTTACCTGGATTTGGGACAGCTTTGAATCTGGGTGGGTGGTCTACCGTTGCAATCATCATAATGGCGGGGAGTTCCCTGACCATCGGACACCTGTTGGGCGGCCCGTCTCCGAGGCGTCGTTCATCACTCGCCATCTCCTGTGTAGCTCGTAATGTGGGGCTCGCCTTTTACATCGCTGGACTGTCTGATCAAGGGCAAAGCTTCATTCCAACTCTCTTAACTTACATGATATTGGGGGCCCTCTTGGCCGCGCCTTACTCAGTATGGAGCAAGGGCCTAGCGCATGAGTCAGAAAAAGGCATGGCATAAAAAGACAGCGTCACTGACGTTCATTCTTGGGAGGACACCCAGTTCCTTAAGGGAGCTAAAGACATTGGGGTAGGATGCCACGAAATATGTACCAGTTGCGACACAATAACGAGTTGAGCGAGGAACTCTTACTGTTTCGGGGATCCATCGCTTCCGGAGTCGAACCGTCCATGAGATCGAAGCGCTATTTTTGGTCCTGTCACCCATGACGGTTCTAAAATGTACTCTGACCTGGATTAAGCTGAATCTTGTACAGTGTCTTGTCTGACATCGCATGAAGGAACTGGAAAGCTTGTTTACCGGACAAATTTCACCCACAAGAAAAATACCTGTCAGGGCTGTCTTCATTTTGATTGCTGTTTGCGCTATCGCCACCGGGCTATTCCTTTTGCCGATAAAGCAGTATCTTCTGGCGGCATTGGAGTGGACCGAGGGGCTTGGGGCATGGGGTCCAATTTTTGTCTCACTCTTTTACATAGTGGCTTGCGTATTTCTCTTGCCAGGATCGTTACTGACTCTTGGGGCCGGTTTTCTGTTTGGAGTTCCTATAGGTTTGGTGAGCGCATTAACTGGAGCTACTCTCGGGGCCTGTGCGGCCTTTTTGGTTGGCCGTACTTTGGCCCGGGATTGGGTTGCACGAAAGGTTTCGGAAAACCTCAAGTTCAAAGCGGTCGACGAGGCCGTTGGCCGGGAGGGATTCAAAATAGTGTTGCTCCTTCGTCTGAGCCCGGGTTTTCCGTTCAATTTTTTGAACTATGCACTGGGGCTGACGAAAGTCTCTTTCTGGGAATATGCCCTGGCCTCGGTAATCGGAATGCTGCCCGGCGGTCTCATGTATGTCTACATGGGGTCGGCTGCCAGATCGTTGGCGGACATAGCATCAGGAAATGTCGAGGGTGGGTGGTTCAGTCAAGTCTTTTTCTGGAGTGGATTGGCAGCAACCATTGTGGTTGCTGGCTTCGTCACCCGCTTGGCGAAAAACACTCTTAAAGTGACTGAATAGATACTCAGTAAGCCTAACCTCAAACAGGGCGCCCTTTGTTTTGTATCGCATGAAATTGTTTTGATGGAAAACTCCTGTTATGTTATTTTTCCGTCAAATGATAACCAGAGTCGCGAATTTAGGTTCGTTGACACGTGGAGTCATAAGTTCAGGTCCTGTTTTAGATTACAGCATGATAATCGACCACTGTAGCCCAGAAGGCTGATTATGGCCATGAACACTGCAGTGAAGCCAATGTCCTAATCTTAACATTTTGAAATCCATTGGTTAATTACCGAGGTCTGGAATATTTTTAGGGCTGATCTGGCAGCCTCTGAATTAAATTGACGTAGCTAATCATTTTAGATGGGCCATTTTTTGGGGGCAACATCTCAATGCCATCAGATCGTTGTCAAAAACATCAGCAGTCAGGGATGAGGGTAGAGCCTGACCTCTCACTGGATGTTATTGTTCTCTTGATTTTTGGT
>CALDNG010000068.1 GCA_937915285.1 uncultured Desulfomonile sp.
AAATGCGGAATAACATCAGCCATTCTCGATGGTTTCGATGAAACGATCGTGAATATTGCGCATGACAAGATGATGGATCTTGAAAATCTTGTTGGAAGAGTGGTTGATGGTGAAGAAGTTGATTTGGCAGGACTAAACAAGCAGGAAAGAGATTACGTGAAGACAGCCAAACTGCTTCTGGGCCATTCGCTTTATTCGCATTCATGGCTCGAGCTATAGAAGTTGTTTTGAAAACAATCCGAAAAGCGCCATAAGTTAATTCAAGGGAGGATACGGTCCTCCCTTGAAAATATGGCCTAAACTCCATTCCTTATCTTTCTCTCCAATCCTGACAGTCTTTTCAAGCAATAGTGCGGCATACACGGATTTTTATGCGCGCTTCATTCTATGGTAAATGACTCTTCCCCAAGTCTGACTTTTTCAAATCTGATACTATGGGTTAATTCGAAGACTCTTCGCACCAGGTTGTCAGTGGTGGAGTCGTTCTGAGATCTCAAAAGGTATCTGGACGACGAATCGGCTAGTGATTCGCTTATGATTTTCGACCATAAAAGCCTGATCGCAAATTGTTTCATGTCATTGGGGGCCTTTGCCCAAGCAATCAGTTCATCGCCAGAGCCTTTTTCGATCACCCAGTCCTTGGAAGATCGTGTTCCACGTTTGGTATCTGACACAGATTTTTCTTCTGGAAGATGCGGTTTTATTACACAGAATGCCGCAGTTGATTCATAACGCCTTACGCCGGATAGGATCCTGATCCGTTCGGCGAGGTAAAGCCCAAGCCAGATCATGCCGACATAAAAAAATATATCCGCTATGGTAGCAGGGAAGGTGTCTGTGAAGGAAGTCGATGTAAATGTGGCGCCCTTACTTGGAAAAAAGGAGACAAGGCTGTAGAAACCCCAAACGATAGAAATCGCAGCAAAAGGACTGAACAACAAACCCAAAGGGTTTCCAACCCATGCTACACGTTTGGGATAGGTCTCAACCAACGAACCTACAATAGTCGTATTTTTTAGATTTCTTAATCTATAAGATGTGCCCAGACCGACCCCTTTGGGACTGAGAAGATTGAATCCATTTTCAAAGATAGAGAGAAAAAGTGATGGAGTGAAATTACCCTGAATCACGACTTCTTCAAAAACACTACCGGATGTTGACCGACTACGACTCGCCAAAAAAAGCGCCGTGAAGATGTTAACGGAAATCGCTGCTATGAACAACCAGTGAATAGGCATGACGGAGGGCACAATGAATTTAATCTGAATCCCGAAAAACCCTTGTAAAAACCTTGGCGCCGACTCAGTCAGAAACACCACCATCCAAACCATGGCCCATACAAAAAAGACCTTTAGTAGTGAAACAAAAGCCGTTAGAAGCAGTTTTTGAGAAACGGGACCATAGGTAAACCCCAAAGATCTTATGGCGCCTTGGCGCCCGGGGGAGGCGCTGGAGCCAATAGATAGATTTTCACAGAACAGCCTGGAAATAACATTGACCGGGTCATCCAATGTTCCGGCCAAGTAATTCCTGGAACGACCATAATTAACATTCCCAATACCGCTAAAAATCCACACTGTTCCGAAAAGGAAAGCGCTAACGGAGGCGACAAAGCTCACAAAAAAATTTAAAATGGAAGGCCAATTGTTTGTAATCCGGTCGATGGTCTGTTCGGATGTCCCCAACGGTAGATATGTGAGCGCAATTCTGTAAATTTCATAAAGACTCGAAGCGCCTAAGATGGCAAGGATAGCGCCGATTACCAGGAAAACTGTTCCATAAATCGGAAAAGAGTCAATGCTTGGCCGGACCTTTTTGAGACCTGAATGCTCGGGATTGAAACCAGACATTTTTCCTCGAATAAACCAATGTTTTTGATGCATGCTAAATGACTCGAAAACTTCGTTCACGAAATGCCAACTCTAAAAGTTGCCCTAAGCCTTCGGAATACGGTTAGCACACCAAAGAAGCCCGCCATGAAAAATAATATTGCCAAAAAGGGCTCTAGCCCAAATCATCCTTGTAAACGGGTTTATCACAATGTTATCATAAAGTATCCACCAAGCATAATCAGGAATTGCAAAACATTCGCTCATAGTATTTTTAGCGATGTTTCGTCAAGGAGTCTAAAGTGAAATTGGGACGCTGGATTTTCATCATATACATGGGTTGCGTAATGGGGTTGTTTCTTCCGCCTACACATGCCCAGGATCACAGGTCG
>CALDNG010000069.1 GCA_937915285.1 uncultured Desulfomonile sp.
AATGTCATGCGGGATAGAAAAAGAAACATAATCATTTACAGGAACAATGTAATTGCATGTTACCTTTCTCAACAACACTGTCGGGCTTGTTGGAGCCGTAACTGCCGTCATTTGAAAAGGCACATCTAATTTTGACGCATGTGTTACTTGATCGCCTGAGGTTCTTCTGGACTGCCAATCAGAGATTTCCGCCGATGAATTGTTAGATCCGGCAACACACATGATGAATGACAAGAATATTGGATAGCATAAACTAACTATTTTTTGAAACATCTTAACCTCCAAGGGTACGGCATCTCGTCTCATCATTGATAAACGATGGTGCATGACATTGGATAGTAAAAGGTAGTTGGCGGAGGGGATGGATAAATTGCCTGGATGCACAATGTATTGAAATTGGTTGCACTGAACCAGTTTGAAAGGTTTGCTTCCGTTTGATAAATCGTTTTAGTGGCGCCGATCATATACACAGGAGTTGTCGTCGTGGGAGTGCCTGCCCCGTCTGACAACCAGACAAATATGGGAACTGATGGGGTTGCCTCGAAATTGATTGTAACAGACCTCAGACTCGTGTTCAGACATGAAGTAGACGTCAGGTTGATGGAGGGATTGAGAGTGAAAGTCACATAATCATTCGCCGGTATGAAATAATTGCATGGCGTGTATGACATTATTGTGCAGGGAGCGCCTGGGGTTATAGATTGTACTGTTAAAACCCTTAGATTTGGGTCAAGATTTAAAATTACATTGTCCCCAAGGATTTTACGCGGCTGGACTCCAGAAATCTCGGTTTTAGCCTCACTTAATAGATTCAGACCTAATACGATTGTGCATAAAACAAGACTCACTAGGACCTTTTTTGGTTTTAACATGTTGACCTCTGTCAGTTGTCCTGATGGAACGTGTAGAATATTGTTCCATACTGAATCACATGATAAGAATCATTGATAAACTATCGTGCAAGAAATCGGGTAATAGAAAGTATCTGGGGGAGGCGATGGATAAATCGCCTGGATGTTCAATGTTGTCCAGGGTCCACCCCCGAACCAGCTCGTGGCGTCAGCTCCAAACCAGGCCTTGGTAATGGTCTGACTTGCCCCTGTCATGTAAACCGGTGTTGTGCTAGATGTCGCGTTAGATAGCCAGATGAAAAGCGGAACATTTGGGGTGGCCTGAAAAGTTATTGTAGCGGTGCTGACATTGTCCGCTGGACAACTGGCAAACGAAATGTCGTTTGCCAGGGGAAAAGTCACATAATCGTTGGCAGGCACAAAATAATTGCATGCGGCGTATGCAACCACGGTGCAAGGGGACGCCGGTGGCTCCTTGCATTGCGCAAAATGAACTGGTGGCTTGGCGCATGAACAGGTTACCACGCGGTCTTGATAGTTGGATGCCGAAGCCTTGATGGTAGTCCGTGTGTTCGGGAACACATAATGTCGGAGTCCCGGGACAAGTAGAGCTATCACCAGAAAAATTGAAAGCATTATTTTTTTGAGCATCCTGGCCTCGAATATTCCTCCAAAAAGATTAGTTGACGGCACTCCAATACAGATCGCCTAAAATTAATTAGGAGCTGGTGTCCCATAGTTGATGGTGAAAGACACCGGTACCCAGTCAGTGTTTGTATTGTTAACGATCGCAATGCCCCTCCACGGGCCACCCGAAAACCAATCCGGAAAATCAGTCTGTGAAATTGTCTGGCTACCCATGACCAGCCAAAGATTCCTGGGGGAATTTACGCCCTGCTGGTTATAGAGGGTAATGAGGACTGGATTCGTAGGCGGTGGGTTGGCCACGGTAATAGTGGCATTGTTCATTGAATAAGATTTGTTAAAGTCCAGCACCCCATCAAAGGGAAAACAACTTACCCCGTCACTACCAGGGGTCCAAACTACAGAGTTGGCAAGAGCGAAAGAGCTGGCTGATGAAGGCGGTGTCGGAGTAGGTGTCGGGATTGGCGGAGGGACTACCGATGAAGCTGTTCGGCTTACCCCGCTGGACATCATCCTGCTCAGGTTGCGCTGTCCGTTTCGGGTAACCGGTTCGGGCAGGGTGAAGGGGTTGTCTCCCATGATGTAATTGCTGAGAAGGAACCCGAGATTGACGAACACGCCGAAATTGTTCCATGCGCCATTTATCCTGTTATCGCCATACTCATAGGTGAATGTCAGAACACCATTCCTGGTTGTGAGATCTGCGCCGGTCATATATCCATATACATTGTTGCCAACGTCGAAATTGTATAGAGCTGCCTTCAGTCGGAGATCCAGGGCTGAATCCAGTAGCGACATGGAATAGCCGGCCATGAAGTCATAATTGTTGCCGTCCTTGCGGAACAGATTGGCAATTTCGGTCGAAGAGAAAAGGTTGCCGTAATACCAGTTGGCGTTAAAGTCTATAGCGTTTGACGCTCCAATGTTGGCGGCCATCTCGAATCCTACGGACCCAGACTGGTACCATTTGTTATAGCCCATGACGGTATCGTAAAATCCGTTTACCCCTGCAAGAACACTGTTCGACACTATCCGTCTGTAACCACCGCCAAATGAAAGATCGGCGCCATAATCAGGGTTTCCACGCGGTGTCCTGCCATAATCCCAGTAATTACCGTGAACCTCACCAAAAAGGACTTCCTCAGGTCCAAGGTTCACAGGGTGCAGGTAATCTATGTTGTAATTTCCGATCTGTGAGCCACCACCGAAGAAATACTGGAAGCCGAATTTAAGGTTAGGGATAGACGGCAGAATGTTGCCAAACATGGCGCTATTAATCGGAACGATATTGGATTCTCTCATGATTTCCCCGGAGATTGGGGGAGCTATGCCTGAAAACGGCCTGGGAAACTGCGCCAGGGCCTGATGATTCTCCGGAAGACAGCAGACAATGACCATGCACATCCATAAGACACGCTTCACGTGTCCAGAAAAAAAGCCTGCTCTCCCTACATTCCGCAATGACTCAAAAGGGATAAATGCGCTAACGGCTATGGGGAAAAGACTGTAATATGCATGTGTCTCATGTCCTCGCATGGGGAGTTTATATGTGTATATATGCTGATAAGTCAATATGTTATTTGTATTAAATAAAGTAATTTATTAAAAAAGGAGGCAGGGTCAGGTTGTCATGTGGATAGCAATGGCAAATAACCGTGTCAGGTAACCGTAATGTCAATCTTAATTAAATGTTACAAAATTGTGATCAATATCAACTGTTGTAGCAGCGCGCATTGTTAGGGTTTTTGGGGGCGCCTTCTGACAATTAAAATATATTTGTTCCTAAAACTTTTTGATTGACACTTCAGGACGTAATTGGTGTACTCAGACTGTTTAAAGAGTTTGATCGAAAGTTTACATTTTTGCTAGTTTTTTCATTCTCAAACGGCGACGGCAGGCGTCGCCGGGGTTAGAGCAAGCAAAGTTTTTAAAGTAGTGGACTAGATAGCTCGATTCGATTTTGCGTAATTCATTCAACGGACAGATCACCTTAAAGCTTATCAACAGCATTGGTAAGGTTGGTAGCCTGTCATTGTTTTCCCTCTCAAAAATAGCCTAACAAGTCACGGCGCCAACACGTGAATTGTGTTAACGTCACCAATAGAAACATGAAAGGATGATTCGATGAGCCAGTCTGAAGTCGAACGTTTTGCGGCGGCAGTGCGCACGGACAAGGCACTGCAGGATGAACTGAAGAAGGCGGCGGTGAGTAATGATGCGATAGTGGCATTCGCAAAATCCAAGGGTTATGATGTCAGCCTGCCCGAGGTAGTCTCATTTGTTGAAGCCAGGAAGGCGGCGTTGAGCGAGGAAGACCTTGACAAGGTGGCCGGAGGCAAGAAGAAAAGCGTTACAGCCTCTGTCACGAATGTTGAAGGGGTAACTGAAGCCGTTGCTCTCGCAGTGACAGTCACCGTTGCTGTGGAGGCCCAGGATGCGGCTACAACCTCTACTGTTGCCGCTGAGGCTGAATGCGTCATAATTGCGACTTGATCACACGGGTCTGTTAATAGACCTTCCCTCAAGAGCCCCCGATTTTAATTACGGCCTCCGCTACAGCCGCTGGGGATTCATATCTCTCAGAATGATGGCTATTCCGGAGGCTGTTCTGTCAAAGCGTTTGCGTGGACCACTGGATTCTTGGGCCTGTTAATTCAGGATTCCGAAAAACCTCTTTAATCGAGTCGTAACCACTATATACCAGGATGCCAACTTGAAAATTACGGGCTTCACTCAATGGCTCAGGCAAAGTCCGCCAATCAGCACCGCCACAGCACACAGGTAAGCAAAACATGAAACACGATATAATTTCTGCGGTTAAGTTTTATAGAGATATGCCGGATAGACGGACAACCGAGGAGTTAAGAACAATAGCTCACATTAAACGATTTCTGGAATTGCTTACCGGTGACAAAAAATTCCGTGAACGTCTGAAACAGAATCCTGAGAAGGCCAACGCAATAGCCGGATCCAGGGGCCTTGATATTGAGCTGAAAAAATTTAGCCGTAAGTTTCTTCCCGGTCTTCTTTATGATGGCAAGGACCCGGAATTACCCCTGGCCAGACTATGGCGTGAATGGGTAGAAGATCTACTGAAATTCCGGGGGATGTTAAGAGAAAATGGTTACTGGGAACGCGCTGATCCGAGGTTCAACGCATGGCGCAGAAGGCAGATCGAACGGACCAACAGTGAGATGGGAATGCTAAGGGGAGACGCTATAACGCACCCGATATTCTCCTTCGAACTCTCAACCGGATGCTCTGTTGGGTGCTGGTTCTGCGCTCTAGGAGCCAATTCATTCAAGGGACATTTTGAAAGGAATCCAAAGAATGTGGCGTTGTGGCGGGACATTCTCTCGACAGCAGTCGATCTGTTCGGTCCTGCGGTTCAGACGAGCTTTTGCTATTGGGCCACCGAACCGTTTGACAACCCGAACTATCTCGATTTTCTGGAAGATTACAGAGAAATAGTAGGGGTGTTGCCACAAACTACATCTGCAGTTCCGACGCGTGACCTGGTTTGGACCAAAAGGTTGATGGGTATGATTAAGGCCGGTAACGCTCTGCCTTCGAGATTCTCAATCATCAACGCAAAAGTACTTAAACATCTACACAGTCTGTTCTCACCGGAAGAGTTGATGCGTTATGAACTTCTGATGCAATTGAAGGAGTCTTCCTATGGAAAAGCCCGGGCGGGAAAAACATTCCGCAAAAAGAATCCACAGGAAAGGACAGACGCCGGTTTACAGGTCAATCCTGCCCCAAGCTCAATAGCCTGTGTTTCGGGTTACCTTGTTAGCATGATGGATCGCACTGTAAAGCTTGTGACCCCATGTCATGCAACCGAGAAATGGCCCATGGGGTTCCGGGTTCACGATCAGGGAAGTTTTGATGACGCAAACGGCTTTGGCGACTTCATTCAGGCGTCCATTTCCAGGCACATGCCTAGAGATATGCCCATGGACCAGCCAGTCTCATTCAGGGAGGGACTTTTTTACGAGAGGATTGAAGACGGTTTCAGAGTCTCATCTGATTGCTCTGCTCACTCACTGAGGGGTGATCTGTTTGTCTCTGAACTGGGAGACCTGGTGGCGGAAGGAATCCACACGCCCACTCAAATTATTGGCATCCTGATCGACAAGGGAGCTGACATATTCGGGATAAGGGCCAATCTAAACGAGATTTATGAAAAGGGCTTTCTGGAAGACATGGTAAATTGACACGATGGATGTCTGCCTGATCAACATGCCGTATGCTCCTGTTAGGGTGCCCTCAATAGCGTTGGGAATTCTGCAGTCCATCCTTGCAAAAGACGGTTTTTCCGTCTCCAGCCTGTATGCCAACATAAGTTTTGCCAATGCCATAGGTGTCAGGGATTACTCACGTTTGTGGATGATTCTAAGATCAGAGAACGCCATAGCGGAGTGGACCTTTTCTCACTTGGCGTTCCCAGATAAGCCAGATAACGTCCAAGAATTGATCAAGCTCCTGGATGATCGTAACAGCAATTTCCTGAATCTATCCGATCCAGTAGGTAAACTGCTTTCAGTCAGGGATATTGCCTCCCGTTTCATAGAGGAGGTCGTAGATAGGGTCCTGGCCCGGAATCCTAGAATCATCGGCTGCACGTCCACCTTTTTTCAACACGTTTCTTCCCTGGCATTACTGAAAAAAGTAAGGGAAGCGGCGCCTGAAATAGTGACGATGATGGGAGGGGCGAATTGTGAATCCATAATGGGCATGACGACCCACAGGATGTTTGACTGGGTTGATTATGTCGTTTCGGGTGAAGCCGAGGATCTAGTCAGTGATCTTGTGGAGAAGGTTCTCGAGTATGGTAGGGACATTCCTGCCGAGCATGCGCCTTTTGGCGTGTTCGCCCCAATCCATAGGCAAACTTCCTATCCGCAATGTGATAAAACCTCAGGAACAAATTACCCTAGAGCGGTGGTCAAACAATTGGGGCAGCATCCTGAGCCTGATTACGAAGATTACATTCGGACTATGGCTTTAACGCCTGATGTGAGTTCCCAGATCAAGACAGGAATACTCGTAGAGGCCTCACGCGGTTGCTGGTGGCAAAAAGATGATGGCTGTTCTTTTTGCGGACTGAATGGCTCAGGAAGAAAATTCAGGCGTAAACCGGTTACCAGGATTCTGGAAGAACTTGAGGTTCTCAGCGACAGGTACGGGATCAACCGATTCGAGATGGTGGACAACGTCATGGACCCCGCACTGATGAAAAGCCTGATGCCTGAA
>CALDNG010000070.1 GCA_937915285.1 uncultured Desulfomonile sp.
GTTCGAAACCCCAGTTCAGGAACATGCCTATCTGGAAACAGAAAGTGGGTGGGCGCAGCTTGGGGATGATGGCAAACTAATGATTTGCTGTTCGACACAAACCCCTTTCCGTGACTGCTTCGAAGTGGCACAAATTCTCAATATGGAGCCTTCGTCGATTCGAATGATCGCTCCATATTGCGGTGGCGCTTTCGGAGGCAAAGACAGTCTTTCGGTTCAGGCTTTTCTGGGACTGGCCGCCCTTCACTCAGGCGGACGACCCGTGAAGATGAGTTGGAGTCGGAAGGAATCTTTTGCTTCAAGTACGAAGAGGCATTCAGCCACACTTCATTACCGTCTTGGGGCCTCGACTGATGGTATACTGCAGTTTCTTGACGTGAAAATTTACATGGACACCGGTCCGTACGATTTTCTTGGTGGCGTGGTGCTTACCCTTGCCCTTGAGCATGCCGGAGGCCCTTACAGAATCCCCAATTCCAGGGTCAGGGGTTGGCTGGTTTACACCAACAATCCGTTGGGTGGGGCATTCAGGGGATTTGGGGTACCCCAGGTGACGGCCGCAATGGAACAGATGATCGACATGCTTGCTGAGAAACTGGGTATCTGTCCTCTTGAGATAAGGCTTAAGAATGCTCTATTGCAGGGTGATTACACATTCCTGGGCAAGAGGATGAACTGTTCCACAGCAATAGTGGAATGCCTGCAGGCGCTGAGTGACACCCCTGAATGGAAAGGTCGAGAGACATGGAAATCTGGGGCTGAACATGGAAAACTAAGGGGTTATGGTATTTCCGCGCTCATCCACGGGATGGGCTATGGTCCATTTGTCAAGGACTACGCAAACGCCAAGATCGAATTGACGGACTCGGGAAAGTTAAAGATTTACAGTGGTGTTGTCGACATGGGGCAGGGCAACGCCTCAACCTATGCCCAAATTGCCGGTCACATACTCAACCAGAGCATGGAGTTTATTGATCTAACCCAGCCAGACACATTCCGCACTCTCCCGAGTTGCTCATCATCGGCCAGCAGGACCACTTACACTTTCGGTAAAGCGCTGATTGGCGCCTGCGAAAGCCTTAAAGACTCTGTGGTTGAATTTTTGAAAGAATTCTGGGGTGTTCCGGTTGATTGCCCTGTTGACTTTGTTCCTGGTGGAGTTGCGTCAACTTTAGGACATCGCATTGGTCTCAAAGAACTCGCAGAATTGCTTCCAGTATCCATGAAGACCAGTGTGAGTTATTTTGAGGCGCCTACCTCTTCAGAAATTCTCACATCCGACGAAAAAATACGCATGCACGGACTTCCCCACGAGATTTTTTCTTTTGCAGCCCATCTGGTGTTTGTGGAGATCGACAAGGCTACCGGATGCCTCGAGGTGGTTCGTTACATAGCTGTGAGTGATTGCGGAGCAGTTCTTAATCCGCAGATATACGAACAGCAGGTTCATGGATCAATAGCTCAGGGAATAGGATGGGCGCTGATGGAGAACTACTCCTTAGGCAAAGACGGTGATTATCCTGCTGGATTTTCGGAATACCTCATACCAACTGCTTGCGACACCCCAAAAGTAGATTGCATTCAGTTGAATCTGTATGAGCCGACAGGACCCTTTGGGCTCAAGGGGTTAGGTGAGATTTCTACGGCAGGGCCTCTGCCGTGCATTGCTAATGCCCTTTATAATGCTGCCGCAATCCGGATTTTCGACTATCCTTTGACATCCGAAAAAGTATACAGGGCCATGAGAAATCATGGTTGATCACATTGGATCGGCAGGCCCGTAAGACGGGGATTTAATGGACTCCAAAAACAAATTATTCTCTGCGGAATTTATCGCAATCAATTTAATAGTATTTCTTAATTACTGTAACATTGCTCTATTCTTTTATTTTTCCCAATACCTCGCCTCTATCGGCATTTCAGGGGAATGGTCCGGTTTTCTAATAGCAATATTTTCGCTAGTGATACTGTTGATCAGACCAGTAATCAGCCCGTTTTCAAACCCAGAGAACAGCAGAACATGGCTCATAGCAAGCACCTGCGCAATCATGGTCGCTCTGCTTTGTTACGGTTGGGCCCTTGATGTCATTTCAATGACCCTGGTCAGAATTTTTCATGGTGTGGCCTATGTCGTAATGACTGTGGCTATAACATCTAGGATGGTAGCATCCATTCCGGTTGAAAAAAGTTCACTGGCTTTCAGCATAGTGAGTGTAATTTCCTTGTTGCCCTATGCGATGGTTCCACCTGGTGTGGTATATGCTACTGATGCTCTGGGGAGTTTCCCGAGGGCCCTTGGTTTGGGCGCCTTACTTATGGGACTGACCTTCCCTTTACTGGCTCTCATACCTGATCCAGAAGATACTAGGGGAAAAAGCCGTCAGTCAGGTCTAAGCGCATCAGAAATGAAAAAAAATCTGATGGATGTGGGTATAATAGTGGTTTTGTTGGTAGCCGTAGTTGTGTGGACAACCTATGCTCCAGTTTTCTTTTTTCTGACCAAGTTTGGAGACTCAATCGGCGTTGCTAATCCGGGGCTCTTCTTTACGATATCAAGTCTTGCGGAAATAGGAATAAGACTTGTAGGTGGTCGTTTTATGGATCGGGGAAACAAACCCATTCTCCTCATGGCGGCTGTATCATGGCTTGGAGTGTGTTACTTCGTAATGGGGTGGTTCATCCAGTCAGAATACCCGTTTTACGTTATGGGCCTGCTCATGGGGTTGGGATGGGGGTTGGTAATGCCGTTGCTTTCAAGTATTGTTTTTGACATCTCGGAACCTAGATTCAGGGCTTTTAACACAAACATCACATTTCAAATGTTTCAACTCGGATTCTTCATCGGTCCTATTGCAGGAGCAGTCCTGATTCAGTCGGGGGGATTTTCAATGCTGTTTATAGCAGGATCTTCGGTTCTGTTTCTGAGCGCCATTCTGGCTCTTGGAGTTTTTAGAAGACATCCGGTTAGTCATTGAAGGCAGCAAAAATTTTGATTCTTGTCGGAGGTTTAATTGGAAATAAGTGTTTCAGGTGATATCAACAGGCTGACAGCCAGAATAATTGGCAGGGTTGACACCATTGCAGCCGGTGAATTTCAAAGACGTCTGGAAGAGACACTAAACTCCGGGGTTGGTCTTATGATCCTTGATATGGAAAAAATGGATTACATAAGCAGCGCTGGATTGAGGTCAGTCCTGATTTTGTGTAAGAAGGCGCAGAATACCAAAACCAGGCTGGTTTGTTGCTCCATGAACAAGGTCGTTAGAAAAATTTTTGACGTGAGCGGGTTCTCCAAAATAGTTAGCGTTGTTGATACAATCAATGAAGTGGAATCCTGATTTGGCAATGGTAGATTTGAGTGAAATGACATGCTCAATGGAAACGCTCTCAGATATTGGAAACCTTGAGGATATCAAGAACTGGGCCACGCGATGCTGGCTTGACTTGGGGGAGCCCTCGGATAAAATGAACGAGATGCTCCTTTCAATCGAAGAGGCCTTTGCCAATATCTGTTTCCACGCTTACAAAAGTGAGCCTGGTCCTGTGAGGCTGGAGTGTATTAGTGACCATAAAAATACACTGACATTCAGAATAATGGATTGGGCAGAGGAATTCGATGTTACCCAAATTGCTGCCCCCGACACAGCGATGGAGCTTTCCAGAAGAAATATTGGCGGTCTGGGTGTCCTTTTAATAAGGGAAATGGCGGATGAAATTGACTGGCGACGAGAAAACGGCTTTAATGCTCTCAGTCTAAAATTCAATGTAACCTCATAATATAAAAAGAGATAAAATATGCTTCACAATCCTAGTGAACCAGGCGTCTCCAGACGTTTCAGGTTTGGGATCACTGTCAAACTGACTCTTTGGACTCTTTTCGGAGCTTCCCTAGTCCTGGCTTTCACTCAGGGTTACAGCGAACATTTCTCGTCAAAAATAATTTTGTCCCTGGTTGAGAGGGGGGCCACAAACATAGTCAAATCAGCGGCGTTACAATTTGACGACAAGTTGCAGTCAGTCATGCGGTCAACTGAAAACCTGGCATATGCGGTTGAATTCGGTAACTGGAACGAGGTGTCACTGCTTGATCTGCTAGAGAGTGTGGTTAGGGAGAACAATGAAATTTATGGAGCTACCATAGCCTTTGAGCCTTACGCTTTTAATTCCGACTTCAAGGGTTACGCACCCTATTACTGCAAAACCGCAAATGGAACCGAACTTGTACATCTTGCCAAACCCGACTACGATTATTTCAACAAGGATTGGTACTCCATTCCCCGCAAAACAAAGAAGCCTCACTGGAGCGCACCCTATTTTGACGCCGGAGGGGGAGACGTTCAGATGGTGACTTATTCGAGACCCATGTTTCAGCGAAAATCACCGTCTGCGTCATCTCAGGTTAAAGGCATTGTTACCGCGGACCTGTCGCTTGAACGCCTGAGTCAGGATATTTCCGATCTGTTGATGCCGCATTCCAGGTATGCGTTCATGGTTTCAGACAAAGGGGCTTTTCTGGCGAGCCCTGATTCAACTTTGCTTTTCACAGAGTCTCTGGGCGGTTTAGCCGCAAAAAAGCAGAGTCCACTTCTGACGGCTCTTGCCAAAGCAACAACCTCTGAACAATCTGGATTTGTTGATGTGGGTTCAGAGCTTTCCGGGGTAGATTCTTACTGCGCATTTTTTAATATCCCATCTACTGGGTGGAAACTCTGTGCCCTTTTTGCAACATCCGTCCTCTCTAAGGCTTCCAACG
>CALDNG010000071.1 GCA_937915285.1 uncultured Desulfomonile sp.
ACAATAATTAAAAGTCTATTTCTTTTGGTGTTGCTGGGTGTCATGGCGATTGGAGGGCACCTCTTATATACCCATGCGCCCGGTTTTCTGAGCAGTTTTTCTGCTGAGAAACCTAAAATAGATGATGCGTCACGTCAGGACGTCATCGTGTCAATTCCCAAGGGAGCCTCGCTTTCGGAGGTAGGGGAAATCCTCCAGAATAACGGCATCATTTCAAGCAAGTTGATTTTCCGATTAGTAGCCATGATTCGCGGTGAGCAACGCAATGTCAAAGCCGGCGACTACATGGTCAAGACGTCGAGTGATCCCGGTGAGGTCCTTGATCTGTTGATCTCCGGAAAGACCCTGGTTTACGCCATAACCATTCCTGAAGGATACAATGTGTTCCAGATAGCGGACCTGCTGGATCAAAAGGGGATCGCTTCCAGGAAGGAATTCATGGCGTTTGTCCAAGATGAGGCGCTGATCAGGGAACTGGGCATTGAAATGAATTCTTTGGAGGGAGTTCTTTTTCCTGACACCTATCTGTTGAGACCGGCTGAGAAAGGTTCATCCAAGGCAGTCATCCGAAAAATGGTCACCCGATTTAAACAGGTTTATGATCTCAACATCAGGGACATTGCAGCGAAAAACGGTTGGAGCATGACTCAGGTGATAACATTGGCTTCTTTGATAGAAAAAGAGGCCAAAGCAAATGAACATGCGCTGGTTAGCGCTGTTTTTCACAACAGGCTCAGAAAGAACATGCGGCTACAATCCGACCCAACGGTCATTTACGGAATAAAACCGATGGGCGCCAAGATAACCAGGGCTGACCTGGACAGAAAGCATCCTTACAATACCTACCAAATCAGCGGTTTGCCACCCGGTCCGATTGCCAATCCGGGAAAAGACTCTCTAAACGCCGCAGTGAATCCGGCAAATGTGGACTATTTGTATTTTGTCTCTAAAAATGATGGAAGCCACCAGTTTTCTAGCAATCTCGCAGACCACAACCGGTGGGTTAATCTGTACCAAAGGCAGCCGAGTTCCATGACCCAATAAATGGTGTCACTGAAACAGGACTGCCGGTAAAAAAACAAAGCGCCCTGGACCAGGGCTACTTGTTAGCGTACGGTCAGCCACCTCCTGAGGTAGTGGTTACAGGGGTGTAAGATTGTGTTGGCTCAGGCGCCAAATAGGGAGTCGGCGCATTGCTGGTCGCGGGAACAGGAACATTGGCCGCAACGACCGTGTTTGCGGATGGAACCGAAGTAGAGCTGCCAGTTGAGCATCCGTCACATGTCTCGGCCTTCAATGCCTTGATCTTTGTCAACATGTCATTCGTGAGAGTGATCTGATCCTCAATCTCCTTTAAAGCGCTCTGGGAAAATGACGATAGGTCGGAAGTCATCTTCTTTATGGTGGCGTCCGCCTCGGCGCCTTTTGTATTGATTTGCTCCTTCAGCAAGGCCAGGGATTCTAGCTGCAACGCAAGTTGCTCTTCTGAACGAGCAATCTGCTCTTCAATCCTCACCTTGGCCAGGCTGATCTGAGAATCCGTGTACTCCCGGGTCGTCTTTATCTTTTCAATCTGCGTGGCAATCTTTTCCTTGAGGTTTGCCAGACTCAAATCATAAGAACCTACACTCTGCCCGAAGCTCAAGCCGGGAATGAACAGGGCCGAAAGTAACACCGCCTTCAGGAAGAAAAGCGCTCTCATGTCTTTAACTCCGTAAATCATGATCCTAAATATATTAGTGTTATTAATATACCATATATTATGGTAATTTAAAAGAATAAAATAAAGTAAATTATATTGTGTTGTCGCTGATGTCGACTCCGGCGGGTTTATAGGACCGTCAGGAAGTTAGGAGTCCCATTGAGTGACATGATCATACACTATGTCAGTTGCAGGCAATCCATTGTGGGCCTGGTTGATCGACATTACACAGAAAAAGGCTTGGTGGTAGGGTCTAATGACTGTCCTGAAAGCGTAATTGTCCTGGAAATGACAAGATCCATGATTAATTCAGGGTCGGGAATTATCCTTGGGTTTTTTATCAGGTTTTGTTGAAGGTAGCCGATTGTCCGATTAATTGAAGACACGTACCTGGTTGACCCCACAACGGAGGTCTGATATCCAAAAGTCCCCAAGGCCTTTAAATTTCTCTGAAGGGCCATTAGGTTGAATACGTGGCTGAATCT
>CALDNG010000072.1 GCA_937915285.1 uncultured Desulfomonile sp.
CTGATGATAAAAAAGCATGTCCGCAGGGTTCCGGTTGTGGAGAACGGAAAGATATCAGGGATTGTTTACATTTCTGACCTGTTTTACAGAATTGTTGACAAGCTGGCAGACCAGTCCGGTGGAGAGAACATATGCGCCGGTTAAGTTGCCTGCTCAGTCATACGGCGAGAGGTTATTGATGGCGGTTCCGACGAGGAATTCCACTTTGGCAGATGTTTTGGTCAGCGAGGCGATGCGCCGGCAGGTCCCTAATCTCACAACTGGCTCTTCCATTGGCGATGCAATCAAGTATTTGATAAAATATAAGATATCAGGCCTATTGATCAAGAATGAACTTGATGAGGCAGTTGGTGTGGTGTCGAAGACTGACATAGTCAGCGCCTATTATGCAGGACTTCCCATAGAAACAACTCTGGGGAGTATCATGGTCGGACCTCCACTATTCTGCAGCGAGGATGAATCTCTTGAGTCAGCCTTGGACGCCATGCGCTCAAACATGGTTTACAGGCTTTATGTAAAGGGTTCACAAATGGATGAGCTTTCGGGAGTGATAGCGTATCCGGACATAGTGGCTCTTTTGTATGTGTATTGCCGTGGCTGCGAGCAGAGCGCTGTAAACAGGCGAAAAAACAGACTGGAAGATGGGGAGGCCCTGCGCTTCCGTGTAAAGGATGTCATGACTTCATCGGTGGTATCCTACTTTGAATCGGACACACTCTCCTCCATAATCGAGGGGATGTCCCAGAATCGTTTCAGCGCTGTCCTGATCAGAGATGACAATTCCCGGCCTGTAGGTGTGATATCCAAAACTGATCTCATGCTGGCTTTTAACCACGGGGTAGATGTGGAACAGACCGCAAAATCAATTCTTGGGTGTCCATCAGTAAGATCATGTGACGAGAACGAATTCATTGAAGACGCTATCAGCGAAATGGTCTTTTCAGAGCTTCACAGGTTGTTTGTACACGGAGCGGACCCTTCCAACATAACGGGTGTACTGTCACTCTCGGATGTATCCCGTCTGCGTTCAGGTTCATGCCACGCCTGTGTGGGCGCCAGGATAACCATGAAATGAGTGGCCGAAACACACGGCTCAACCATCACACAACCCTCAAAAACTGCTCACGTTTTTTTATGGTCATCTATCCTGTCGTTGTTGTATAAACTCTAATGCATGTTTGAACTTTCCGTATTAGGCCGAAAAAAATAAACCCGTATCATAGGAGAATAGCCTTATGACCGCCAAGGTGTACTACGACCTGCGCGAGCAGTTGGACCAATACTCGGTTGGATTCCCTTCGACTGAATCGGGTGTTGAACTTGAGATACTCAAGGCGATTTTCACCGAAGAAGAAGCCGAAATGTATCTGAATCTGAGCATGATGCTCGAAACGCCTGAACAGGTCGCTTCAAGGATTGGACGTGACAGGGATGAGGTGGCTGCTATCCTTGAGCGCATGGTTGACAAGGGTCAGATATTCAGGACACGCAAGGGTGACGTCAAAAAATATGGGGCGGCGCCGTTCATTGTTGGTTCATACGAATATCAGGTCAAGAGCATGGACAAGCGTTTTGCCGAACTCTTTGAGAAATATTTCAACGAGGCTTTTGGCAAGCAGGGCATAGCTCAGTCGGCGCCTCTGAGGACTGTGCCGGTGAACAGGACAATAGACCATAAGTGGCAGGTTGCGCCATATGAAGATCTCAAGGAAATAATCAAGAGCAAGGAGACCATATCGGTCGGAAACTGTGTGTGCCGGACCCAGCAGAACCTTCTGGGCAAGGGGTGCGGGAAAAACATGGAAGCCTGTCTTCAGTTCGGCAGCCATGCCCACTTCTATGTAGAGAAGGGCATGGGGCGCTACATAACACAGGAGGAGGCCCTCGAGATCCTGGAGAAATGTGATGACGCCGGTCTGGTTCCTCAACCGTTCATATCTCAGGACACCGGCGGTATATGTAACTGCTGTGGGGACTGCTGCGGAATATTGAGGTCCATCAAACTCCATCCCAAACCGGCTGAGCGCGTCTATGCAAATTACTACGCTGAGGCAGATCCTGAGACATGCACAGCCTGTGGGACATGTCTGGACAGGTGCCAGATGGAAGCCATCCTTCTGGAAGACCAGGGGGTGGCGCAGGTGAACAGGGACAGATGTATAGGGTGCGGCGTTTGTGTAACAACATGCCCGACTGAAGCGATGTCCCTGAGGATAAAGCCGCAGGATGAACGTAGGCTCCCCCCGGCGACCAGCAAGGACTTCGTGATGCAACTGGCTTCAACCCGTGGCAAGTCTCTAATACCGCTGTCTGTAATAAAAAAGGTGTGATACTCCTCCAGACCGCAGGCAAGCTGTCTGATTAATGATTGGAAGGCTTTTTGAGCAGGAGTTCAATCTGACGTTTCAGGGCCTCCTGTTCAAAAGGTTTCTGGATTATGTTTCTGGGCATGAAATCG
>CALDNG010000073.1 GCA_937915285.1 uncultured Desulfomonile sp.
AATGCCCGTCTTTGAAAAAATCGTTGATGTCAATCTTTGAATTCCCAATCAGTGAGGTTACTTCCTGCTTCTGGACATCATCCACGATCGCGTCGAGTTTATTTTTCAACTCTTTGTAGGAGAGATTCTCGCCGATCTGGTGGACTTCCCGAAGGGTTTGCCTGGCTTCCGTCTGTTTCGGTCCCAGAGGCAATTGGCCTATTCGGGCATCCACTCCATACTTAAAAAGTAATCGAGCAGTTTCCATGGCCCCTTGATGACCAACACCAGATATTTCGTTGTCATGAACTACTATGACTTTTCCGTCGTAGTCTTCCAGCTTTTTACAAATCCGATCCTGATCATTTTTCGGGATTTGAACCGTTACTGGGCTAACGACGTGAAAACCTCTCTCCATTGCGGCTATGGTATCGGTTATTCCCTCGGCAAGGACTATCTGGGGAGTATTTTCATCCAGACAGTCCTCATTGAAGAGGGCCGAATTGTTGATACACTTCCTGACGTAGTGATGCTTGTCAGAATGCACCAAGAGCTTCTTGTATTTAGATAATTCGTAGTGATTGTCGGGGGTCCACGGGGTTTTTCTGCCTATCATGTAGACAGCCCCCTTACCCTTCATCCAGTAGGGAAAAGTGATTCTTTCTTTAAATAGAGGAATCAATCCAGCAGGAGTATGGATGAAACTTCCAGTGGACAGTATATCCTCCATTGTGAACTCGCTATCTCTGAATATCTTGAGAATGCCGTCTTCATTGTTTCCATTGTCGGAGTAACCGATCTTCAGATCCGAGATGGAGCTGTTTGAGATGGCGTATTTTTGGGAGAACCATTGCAACACTTCTGGATTTTTCATTAGCTGTTCGTGATAGTAAGAAGCCATCAATGTCAGGCAGTGATAGGTCGTGGCGTCCAGTTTTTCTTGTATTTCAAGGGCTTCCATTTGTTCAGGACTGAGACCTGAATGTTTCAACAGAGGCATCTTGGCCCTTTTTGCAAGATAGTCTCGGGCGTTTCGATGGCTATCCTTTCGGGCCCCTTGTCTACCTTTGGAAACAGTTCCAGTGTGGATGAATTCCACTAAATGGATGACATCCCCTCCTAGTCCACATCCAAAGCAGTTCCAGACCTGTTTCCTAGTATCGATGTGAAGAGATTTCTGGGAATCGCTGTTATGGTTTGGGCAATCACAGAGCAATTTGTAGCCATTTTCAGCGGTTATTCGATCTGGAATCAGCTCTCGGGCAACGTCCCCTATGTCGGATGCCTCCTTAAGAGCTTGGTAATAATTTGTATGAGCGGTATTTTCCCGAAACTTTTCCATTTTCATATCGGTTTCCTTATGTTGTTAGTGAGTTTTAGTTTGCTACGTAGAAGGAAGGCCAAGCGCATGCCGGACGAGCGCCCAGAAGTTTTTTCCAGACGCGATTCTTAAATTTCCGGCAATTTGCTGTCGGCGCTGTCGGCGCTGTAGATCCTTCGTTTTATCAGGCTGTTGCGAGTGACACGGCCTACTTTTTTCTGCAGTCGGCCTAGTTAATCGCAAAACCTCTTGCTGTCGGTAAGAGAGCCAAGGGACCGACATGGGTGAGTAATGGATAGCGATTACGAACCTGGAAAGCCGTTAATGGTCAACGTGCATTCGCTGGTACGTAAACGCCCGGATGGAATGAATTCATGGAAGAAAAGTTTCGGATCCGAAAAGGGTTGTCTGATCTGGATGGTTAGGCGTCCCCAACCCTCCTAGGTTGCCGTCATCCTGTCGCCCGAGGAAATCCGCCGCAGAGTTGTGATCCAGTCACATACTGACTAGAATCTATCCCAATCTGTTTCTTGAGGGGGCTCTCGGTTTCTTGCTCGGAGATTGGATGGTTTGATTTGGTGAATGTTTAAGCCCGTTCCCAATCCGACGAACGTAAGTGACAGCGCTAATCATTACGTATAGATCCCGGAATTAGAACTGGATGGCTCTATGTGGGGTTGATGAAATCCAGAAACTCAGGTAAGGCAAGCTCATTCGTTGGCCAATCTGTATTGGTTTGTTTCAGTCACATAATTCACATTAGCTGATGGAAGTTGGTCAGGGTTGGAACTTTTCATCGAGGTGTCTACTCCCACCCCCTTTCTTGATTTCATGTTAGCTGTAATAGCGTTAATGAATGTTG
>CALDNG010000074.1 GCA_937915285.1 uncultured Desulfomonile sp.
ACCAAGGATACTGGCTTGCGGCGTGACGCCCAATTCCTTGACTTTTTCCTCGGATTTGGGTGACATGGCTATGGTCCCTAGGAAAGGAACCTTATGCTTGGATATCAGGTCCATGCCTGCAATCAATGATTCTGACCGGAATGGGCCAACAAGTATTGCATGAACCTTTTTTTCCGTGATCATCTTTTCCATCCCGAGGAGCGCTTCCGATACAGGAACACCAGGGGATGCGTCACGCAGGTCAAGGGTTTCCACCTTCAGGGGGCGCTTGACACCACCCACATTCACTCCACCCTTGGCGTTTATCTCCTCTACAGCAAGCTCAACAGCCTTTATGCATTCCTTGCCCTCCAATGCCGTCACGGCAGTGGGAATGCCAATCAGCACAGGCTCACTGGCCTCACAGGAAACTGATAAAAAAACAACCTGCAAAACCGCTAACATCACTCCCAAAACAAGAGTCTTTTTCATCCTCTACCCCTCCTGGCCCCGTAAAAGTTGCGTTGCTCGAATCCATAACAATCGAAAACCTAGCCGAAGCGCCGCATCTGAAAGCATCCCCGCAAGACGATGTGAAGACATCTCCAGCTCAACGGCTTCATCCCTTCATCATGTATATTTCCGTCCGCAGACGAACATCTGGCGCAAATAAACATGCCGAAGTTTTTTTACAGAATCAGTAAAGTTTGTTGTGAAATTTAAGTTAAACTATAGTTACCGCTAATATATCGTTCACGATCATGAATCACTTGAACTCAAGCACAAACTAAGGACGGATAAGCAATTTTACGGTTTCAGCAGTCAAACACCGATACGCGGCCTTGGAAAAACAGATTGATGGGGTGCGACACAACCGCATAAATATAGGGGTGTGAGCGAAGAATATCTGCGCTCAGATTATGTTTCGGTCCGCTCACAGTTTTCAACAATTGACAGGCTCTTGTCAAGCCATTTTTCCGGAAGGGTTTCCAAAAACCACTGTCCTAAAATGACTGGCCAGTCGCACCAGACCACTTATTCAGCATAATGAATTCAGGTCTGACGCCAGGTCAATCTTCTGCTGACAATAGATATTCTATAGTCATCTCGGTAAAAACTTATCAAGGCCCATTTAGAGAGAACCAATGGGCCGTTAGCGGACGCGCAATATTATTGTGCAATGAAGGAATGAAATTAAAAAAGGAACCAGCTAAAAGCTGATTCCTTTTATTTATGAATGGCGTCCCCAAGGGGATTCGAACCCCTGTCGCAGGCGTGAAAGGCCTGTGTCCTAGGCCGGGCTAGACGATGGGGACATAAATGCAATGTCATCGTATAGCAATCGCTTATTATGTAAAACTGTGGATTGTTTGTCAAACAAAAATTCACAGTGGTGGGCCGTGCTGGGATCGAACCAGCGACTCTCTGCTTAAAAGGCAGATACTCTACCCCTGAGTTAACGGCCCTAAATGTACGTCGGGAGTATCTTGCGGGATTCGCTGATCCATCCAACGTTGTCTTCTAAATAAAGCACATATAAAAACGATCTGTCAAGAGCATTGCAGCCATAATGTGATTTATTCGACAACAGATCCCCTAACTGATCACATTACCAGGGCATCCATCCAGACCGTCTTTGTGGACCAAAGTGGCTCTGTCCTCGATGTCCACGCACACTACCATGTTCAGACACGGCAAAAGGTTTCTTGCTCTCATGTGGCGGCGTGATTCGGCTTCAAGGAACATATTAGCGGCGAACAATCTCCAATCGGCATTAGGTCCATGGATCAGGTATCATGCATTGAGCTTCATGATTTTTTATATCTGGGGTAAAATGGTTCTGAGAGTCTTTGTCTTCACACTGTCAGAAGGGAAAACAATGCCATTGACTGTTGAAAGGCGACGCGGCCTCATCCTGGTTCTGGCGCTGGTCTGTTTCGGATTGGTCATTAGCCTGATCTCTGGAATCACGAATTTTGATATGTCGAGTTCATCGCGCTTTTATTCAAATGACTCAGGCGCAGGCCATTGGCCTGTCGGCAAGAGTTTTCCATTTTCTTTTCTTTACCGTTACGGCGAGATCCCTGGGCTTGCATTAGGTATTTTTGCCTTGGGCGGATTCGTCCTTACAAGACTGCGGCGGATCAGCAAGCGTTATTCGAGTGCTTTCCTGGTGATGGTTTTTACGGTGATACTGGGACCGGGACTGGCTGTGAACGGTATTTTGAAGGAGCATTGGGGTCGACCCCGACCGGCGGACATTATTGAGTTCGGCGGTTCTGAGAGCTACCGCGATTTCTGGCGTCCAGGGGGCACGGGATCGGGAAAATCCTTTGTATGCGGCCATTGCGCCATAGCATTCTCGACCTGCTCCATAGTCGCCCTTTATCCAATTCACCCGGTAGTAGCTTCTGTAGGTCTGGGAGCAGGATTGATATTCGGGGGGCTGGTAAGTTTAGCCAGAGTCGCACAGGGAGGACATTTCCCTACTGATATAGTCTGGTCAGCGGTGATAGTGTTGTCAACAATAACCTTACTATATTATTTCGTTTTCCGAGTTCCCGAGAGGTGTGACTCCTGAGAGATTGAATCCAGACCAGATATTGCCTGGAACTCTTTTAGCTCCTTGACCTATCTCAATAAATTTAGTATGATTATTCAGCACTTAGTTTTATTTTGGAGAATATGCTTTTTAACGCCATCTCATTTTTATTCGGGGCGCAAGATGAACATATTTAAATACGCCACCAGGAAATACCTATCTCTTATTTTATTGACAACCCTGTTGTCGACTGTTTCCTTTTTTACTCCTGAAGAGACGGCCTCGCAGATGCAGTTTCAGGCGCCGCCACAGGCTCCTGTTCAGGCGATGCCGAGGCCTGGGCCTCCTCCAAGGCAAACGGTCCAGCCAGCTCCTCAACAGATGCCATCAGAGTATGCCTTCAGGCCCAATCTCAGTAATCCTGAATTTGGGGAGTGTTTACAGTTGGAGCGAAACTGGAAGACACTCTGGAATTCTTATTATCAGGCTTATTATCATGCCCAGAGAATGTCTCCATCTGACCCACAGTATCAGCAAATGGCGGCATATGTTAATAATCTCCGTTATCAACTTGATGCGGCGTGGTCAAATTTTAGCGGAAAATGCATTTATTTCCCTCGCCGTTGATGACTGCGTCAGTTTGAAAGTAATACCACATGATGTCCAGAGAATTGGGTTCGGAAGCAGACTCCTTATCTGCAGCCAATGAGGAAAGTCCGGAGAGGGGGCAATCCTTTTCCTACTCCAGAATTATCCGATCGGTCCTGATTTTTTCTTTCGTGGGAATAGCGCTTTACGGAGTTTGCGCAATAGCCTCGGATTACCGGTCCATAATAGCCGCCTTGGCGCGTTTTCCCCTGGATTCGCTTGCTACGGTGCTATTTCTTGTAGCCTTCGGATGGATACTCAGGGGATTCAGATTTCATTATTACCTTCGAAAGAGCGGGCAGGATGTCCCCCTGGTTTATTCTGTGAGCGCTTTTCTTGCCGGCTTTGCGCTAACCGGCACCCCGGGCAAGATTGGCGAGGCGATGAAGGGTGTTTTCCTGAAACGTGATTATAACGTCCGCGTGACAAAGGTAGTCGGGATACTGGTAGTCGAACGGCTAATGGACCTGTTTGGGGTTTTGCTTTTGGGCTCCCTTTCACTGTTACTCTTCAAGGGCTGGATAGGGCTTTTCCTGGTTTGCGCCGTCCTGGTCATAGCCGCCGGTATGTTTTTGTGCATGGAGGTCATATACAGGCCGGTTTTGTCGTGGTTAGCCGGGTTTCGTCTGCTGGCATGGCCGGCTAACAGAGTCCTGTCTGCGCTTCTTTCGGGAAAAGAACTCATGACCGTGAAGATATTTATGGTTGGCCTCGTTTTGTCGACCCTTGCCTGGGCAATGGAATCAGTTTCTCTTTATGTGATCATGAAGGGGTTGGGTCTTGGGGCCACATTACTGGAGGCCAATTTTACTTACTGTTTTTCAACGCTCGTAGGCGCATTGTCTATGGCTCCAGGCGGAATAGGAGGCACAGAAGCGGGTATGATAGGCCTGATGACCTACATGGGAATATCATACGCCGATGGTCTGCCAGCGGTTCTGCTGATCCGAATTTGCACATTATGGCTTGCAATATTCACCGGGCTGATTTTCAGCATTTACCTGATGGCATTCCCAAAAACCCGACCAGATCAGGCCCATTAAAAAAGCGCCTGTTTCCAGGCGCTTCACTTCAATCAATCCTAGCCTTTAGAATCGTTAAAGATTTTCGGCTACCAGTTCTGACAGATCCATTACCTTCAACTCGGCTCCCTTACCCATAACATTGCATGAGTCTTCCAGCATCGTGATGCAATAGGGGCATGAAGTAACGAGTGTTTTGGCGCCAGACTCCAGCGCTTCAGTGATACGTAGCTCGGCGAATCTCTCACCGGCCTTTGTCTCCATCCACACCCGGCCTCCACCGCCTCCACAGCACACGCTGTTCTTCCTGTTTCTGGCAAGTTCCTTCAGGTCGGATCCTGGAATTGAGCTGATGAGTTCTCTTGGGGCATCATAAATGTCGTTGTGCCGACCGAGATAACAAGGGTCATGCATGGCTATTTCGCCGGCCATCTTGCCTGACATGCTGATTTTCCCCTCTGACACGGCCTTGGCCAGAATCTCGGTGTAATGATAAACCTCGAACTCACCACCAAATTCCGGGTACTCATTTTTGAAGGTGTACAGGCAGTGAGGCGAAGTCACTATTATCTTCTTTACGCCCTTGCTTTTGTAGAGGTTGATGTTTGACTCTGCGAGCTTTGAGAAAAGAGCTTCATCGCCTATCTTGCGGATGGATTCGCCACAGCAGCTCTCTTCAACCCCGGCGATACCGAAGCTGATTCCTGCGGCCTTGAGGGCGCTCACGACCGCCTTGGCTATCTTACGGCTTCTGATATCGTAGCAGGATGTGCAGCAAACAAACAGAAGGTATTCCGTATCTGCCGAGAAAGCCGGGACATCAGCTCCTTCAGTCCACTCGACACGTTTTTCACGTGGTCCGGACCACGGGTTACCCTGGGAATGGAGACTTCCTGCAATGGGCTTCAGACTGGGTGGTATTGTACCTACTTCCGCTAGCATTGCCCGCATCCCGCGAATATTCCCTATTATATCGACCCCTCTCGGGCATCTGTCTACACATGCGCGGCATGTGGTACAAGCGAACAGGCAGTTCTCAGACTCAAAACCTTCGAGTCCCAGCTGGCCCATTCTCTGCACAAGCCGTACATTGAATTCCTCAGAAGCCTCGCCGGGCACTAGCCTCCACGGGCAGGTTCCAGTACACAGGCCGCACTGCATGCACCAATAAAGGGTTTCGGCGCCCGACATTACAATAGCGTCACTTACTTCCAAAAAAGGTATCTTGGTTTCCATATTCATTCCTTTGATTAGAAGCCCTTGTACGGGTTTGGACCGAGTTCTTCAAGTCTCTTGGTGAACTCTTCCAGGATGGCCGGTATTCGATGATACTGATCAATTGAAATCTGCTCAAATCTGATTCGGTCAGACTCCAGTACCAGTCGATCCAGTGTTTCCTTGATTTTTGTCATTCTGGTGTTGGCGAGTTCGCTTCCCTGGATGAAGTGGCACTGGTAATCGTCCCCATATTTACATCCAAAAAGCACGATGCCGTCGATACCTTTGGATAGGGCGTCAGCAATCCATACCAGGTTCAATGATCCAAGGCACCTCAAAGGAATGAACCTGAACCACGGCGGGTAATTGAGTTTGTTCAGACCGACCATATCAAGAGACGGGAAGGCGTCATTCTCACAGATGAAGCCTATTACTCTCGGCTTCTCTTCATATTCGTCAGGAACATTGACCGATTTGATCATGGATCCGATCATATCGACGGAATAGTTGTTGAAAGAGATGATTCTCTCTGGACAAGACCCCATACAAATGGCGCATCTGCGGCACCTGGTAGGATGAGGCAGCGGAGTCCCCTTCACATCTTCGTTATACATTCCGAACGGACATTCTTCCGTGCAGCGTTTGCACTGAGTGCATCTCTGGATGAAGAGTTCGGGATATGACATATCTCCTGCGCGCGGGTGAACGGCTTTTCCCTGGGAAGCCATTTCCACACACTGGATGGCTTTTAAGGCGGCTCCGGTTCCGTCGTTTGCAGATCGGGAGGCCGTCATGGGTTGACGAATACATCCTGCCGTGTAAATTCCGGTTCGTCTTGTTTCATAAGGGAAACAGATGAAGTGGGAATCCGGGAACCCGTATTTGAGTTCCGGTAGCGCCGGTCCTTGACGGTACTCAAGATTCAGAATCGGGTCATCCAAGGTTGCAGGCTGCATTCCTGTGGCGAGCACTACGAGGTCTACCTCAATCTGAACAGGCTCACCGAGTAACTCGTCCATCGTTTCAATAGCTAGCTTGCGTTCGGAACCTTCCGTGATCGTAACCTTCGAAGTGTCGGTCTTTACAAAAATGACGCCATCTTTCTGAACCTTCTTGTAGAACTCCTCGGCCTGTTCAGGCGTCCTCATGTCCTTGTAGAAGACAATGGCCTTGTTCTCCTCGTTGGCTTCCTTGACATACATTGCCTGCTTCAGTGATACACGGCAGCAAACAGCGCTACAGTACGGCAGATGATTCTCATCGCGTGAACCGGCGCACTGAATGAATGCGACCACAGATGCAGGTGAGCCATCCGATGGACAGACTATATTTCCGGACTTTGCCATTTCTTCCATCTGAACATTTGTGATGA
>CALDNG010000075.1 GCA_937915285.1 uncultured Desulfomonile sp.
CGTGACTGCAGTTCAGACGTGTGCTCTTCCGATCTCACAATTCGTGAGAAAAGTAGTCGAATCGCTGAAATCCATCGGTGTAAGGCCCTTCCTCACTGATACCAACACATTGTATGTCGGTTCCAGAACCGAAGCATGGTCGCATTTGAACACTGCGTTTGACAATGGTTTCACTAGAGACGTTACAGGAGCCCCGGTCATGATCGCTGACGGGTTGAGGGGATCCAATTCGGTTGAGGTGGAACTGGATAACACGAAACACATCCGAAAAGCCCACGTTGCTTCCGACATTCAGCAGGCTGACGGCATGGTCGTAATCTCACATTTCAAGGGTCATGAGTTGTCCGGCTTCGGCGGCGCAATAAAGAACGTTGGCATGGGATGCGCATCGAGGAGCGGTAAGCTGGATCAGCACTCCAATATTTCCCCGGTGGTCAAGCAGAAGAAATGCATAGGATGCGGGGAATGCGTCCACTGGTGCAGAGGTAAAGCCATCGAGCTGTTCAGGGTGGAAAAAGTCAAAAAAGCAAGAATCAACCCTGAGAAATGTATCGGTTGCGCAGAGTGCATACTTACTTGCAGGCAGGGGGCCATCAACATCCAGTGGAACGAGTCAATACCGGTGTTCATGGAAAAAATGGTGGAATACGCCAAAGCAGTGCTTCAAAACAAGACGAACAAGGTACTGTTTCTGAACTTCCTGACCGATGTTTCACCGTTGTGCGATTGCACCCCATTCTCGGATAGAGCCATCGTTCCAAGCATTGGAATATTAGCATCCAAAGATATTGTGGCAATCGACAGGGCTTCAGCTAGCCTGGTCAACCAGGCTCCGGGTAACGCCATGTCTACCCTTAAATCGGCGCTTGAGCCTGGAATGGATAAATTCAGGGCATTGTTCCCTGAAATAGACTGGAATCACCAACTCGACTATGCCGAACAAATCGGGTTAGGCAGCAACGAGTACGAATTGACCCAGGTCACATGACCTGGAAGGAATCACTACACCGACTGATGCCGGGACCATGTTGACGCATTGTGAGTCGGCCCGGCATGCTCTTTGGGGTTATGATCTCACGAACCTGAAATTGATTGTACCTTTGGAAGCCTAAACGTAAACCCAAGCGTCTGCTTGACAGATTTGTCATAATTGTATAAAATACTATAGATCATTCTTGTTAAAGTCTTTATTTCTGTCAAGCGAGTAAGCCCTATAGGCCGAAAATAGAGGAGAACACCAATGGCAAGAAGACTCACTCTGGCGCTAGCGATAGTGACACTTGTGTGTGGGCCATGTATGGGTCAGGGTTTCATGGATTCAGTTTTGGGTGCTGGTGGTTTAGGCCTCTGGGGAAACGCCAACACGGGACAATTCGGTTACCAGCAGTTTCAGAATGGATCCATGTATCCTGGTGGCCAACAGTCCATGGAACAGCCCGGCTATCAACAACCACCACCGGGATACGCCCAACCAGGTGGAGCGCCGCCTCAAGGTTACGGATACCAGCCTGCCCCACCATACGCTACACAGCAGGGCGTTTATTCTGATTGGCATGTAAATCAACCCCAGGCACAGCAAGGGCCTCCTCCTGTCCAGTACCAGGCTCCAGTCCAACAGCCTTCATATGGGCCGCAGCAAGGTTACGCCCAACCTGCGCCCCAACTGAGGCCGGGTCAATATTCTCCTTCCTATCCACAACCAGGGTCGTTTGACGAGAATTTGCCCGCTGGAGCTGTGAGGATCACCACTACCACTCCTGACGGAACCACTATCCAATACTACCCACCCTCGGGTGACCAGGACGAGGAGCAGGTTCGCCAGCCTCCGCAACGCCGTCAGAAACCTAGGACGCAGGCCAGGCAGACAGCTCAGAAACCACAGCAGCAGGCCGTGGAGCAACCTCAGACTTCCGGACAAAACCAGGCGACCGGTTCCATAGCAATGCCAAGACCCGTCGAAATTCCGAAGGAGCAGGATCCCAGGGCCGGTTGGGGAGCCGCCATGAATAGAATTCCTACCCCGCAGGCCCAATAGGGCCATCAGCCGATCAATTTTTTTTGGGCTCTGGTTCGCATGAAATGGTTACACTGAAAATGAACCAGACGCCCAAATTTTTCCTTTCCGGTCAATGCCTGACCTTGCCTTGCATAAGCAATTCGACCCCCAATCATTGTTTGTCTCAACTGATCTCTTTTAATCGTTTTTCGTATAAGTTAAACTGCGGTGGTTGAATCCTGTGCACAGACATATGATTAATTGCGCGAGAATCATAAATGATAATAGAACCCTCAAAAAAGGAAGAATGTGGCATCTTTGCCATTCATGGCGCCGATGATCCAGCCCGCCTGATTTATCTGGGGCTATACGCACTGCAGCATCGCGGTCAGGAATCGGCTGGGATAGTGGTTAGTGACGGCGTCACGGTTGCATCACACAAAGGCATGGGGCTGGTCTCGGATGTTTTCAAGGAAGGGGCCCTTCAGCGATTAAAAGGCTCCATGGGAATAGGTCATGTGAGGTATTCCACCACCGGCAGCTCATTGCTCAGAAATGCGCAACCGTTTTTAGTCGAACAGATAGACCGGATTTTTGCGCTAGGACATAATGGAAACATTGTCAACATCACGAAGTTACGTAGAAAACTAGAGGCTTCCGGCGCTATTTTCCAGACTTCCACAGACTCGGAGCTGATTGCCCACCTCGTTCTACACAAGAAAGGACGGCTCGAGGATCGGCTTATACGGGTCTTCGAGGAACTCAAGGGCGCCTGGTCCATTGTGATGCTAACCACGGATGGAATTCTTGCAGCGAGGGATCCCTTTGGCTTCCGTCCCCTGTGTATAGGGC
The DNA here is from genome assembly GCA_937915285.1 of uncultured Desulfomonile sp. Lineage (GTDB taxonomy): Bacteria > Desulfobacterota > Desulfomonilia > Desulfomonilales > Desulfomonilaceae > CAITZA01. The sequence goes on from CALDNG010000075.1 coordinate 2,849, forward strand.
GCAAGGGTGATTCGATAATATTCACATCCGAGACTTGCGCACTTGATATTATTGAAGCTGAATATATTCGCGATGTTGAGCCTGGCGAAATAGTAATTGCGGATCATAACGGTCTTCGCTCCATACAGGGTCCAAAGAAAAAGAATCTGGCCATGTGTATTTTTGAATACATCTATTTTGCGAGGCCGGATTCCATGATTTTCGGGAATGGCGTTTACAAGGTCAGAAAAGAGTTAGGCTTCCAGGTAGCTCTTGAATGCCCCGCTGAGAATGCTGACCTGGTTGCTCCCATGCCTGCCTCCGGTAACTATGCCGCCTTGGGATACTCTCAGGGGAGTGGACTGCCATTTGAATATGGAGTGATAAGAAACCATTACGTGGGGCGAACATTCATCCAGCCATCCCCGACCATCAGAAACCTTGGGGTTCGTCTAAAGCTTAATCCTGTCAGGGAAATTCTGGATGGCCGTAGCGTTGTTATTGTGGACGACTCAATTGTCAGGGGCACAACTAGCAAGCTCAGAACAAAAGCGCTCCGGGAGGCAGGCGCTAGAGAAATACACATGAGGATTAGCTGTCCACCGATCAGATACCCATGTTTTTATGGCATAGATTTTTCCAGCAAGGGAGAACTTATAGCAGCCTCCAGTTCTGTGGAACAAATCCGCGATTTCATAGGCGCGGATTCTCTTGGCTATCTCAGTCTGGAAGGCCTTTTCAGGGCCATGCCGCGACCGGCTGAAGAATTTTGCTCAGCATGCTTCACTGGAAAATATCCTATCAAGATTACAGATGATTCTACAAAGTTATGCCTGGAGTGCGCCCCAGGTGACGCCAGTTCAACCACCTGGAAATAAGAAACACTGGAAGTCTGTCAAGCCACATTCAGGCTTATGGCAAACTCCGGAAGACTGGCGATTATTTCAGCTAGATTCATGTCCTCAGGATTGGTTATTTTTAGATTGTAAAACGAATCCTTAACAATTCCGACCTGCATACCAAGATGTTCTACCAGGGCAGCATCGTCGGTCACCTCCAGATTCTTGCTAATGGCGTTCCTGTGAGCTTCCCGGATTAGCGCTGTCCTGAACACCTGGGGAGTTCGGGCCAACCAAAGATTTTTGCGGGAAATTGTCTTGAGAATTTTTCCCGTCTTTCTCTTTACCGTCTCGCTCACAGGCAAGGCCGCCACACATGCTCCTTTATTTGTTGCGCATTCCAAGGCTGAACTTATAACGGATTCAGATACAAACGGCCTCACCCCATCGTGGATAGCCACAAGATCTGCATCTTTGACCATCATCAAGCCGTTAAAAACTGATTTCTGACGAGAGGCCCCTCCTGTAACAAGGTAACAAGCTTTGCTGAAACCATATCTGTCTATGATGTTATCCTTGCAATAGGACATGTAATTCTCCGGCACCGTCACAACTATGCTGCTGATCAGTGGATGGCGATCATAAACAGCGATAGTTCTCGCCAGAATTGGAATACCGCCAATTTCAAGATACTGTTTTGGTGTATTGGAACCCATCCTAGTTCCAAGACCGCCTGCTGTAATTATTGCGGCGCAATTCATTGGGAATACCCCGTCATGTTATGTGGATTAATGACCTGAATCAATTTCATGATAAGAAGGATTCAGGCCATGATGATACAACATTATAACTCAGATTTTGGTATCGGCCATTTTTACAAATGGAAGAAAATGACTAAATTATTTTCATGAAGGTTGGAACGGTATTCTCAGGTTATCCCTGTAGGACGCCATTCATGTTATGATCCCTTAATGCTAATGCCATCGGGAAATTTTGTGTCCATGCCCGATCATTTGTTCTATAGTCTTTAGATTTATTACTGGAGTTCAGATATGGATGAAAAAATGATTGAAAAGGTCATTCTGGACCGGGTCCAGGCCCCAGGTTGGGTGACCACACGTGGTGTGTTAAGAGATCCGTCAGGGGAAATGGCTGATGAGGAATCCAAAAGGGTCGAAATGGTCATGAAAGATCTCGCTTCAAAAGGTCAAGTAACCCTTTGGAAATTGATCATGCAGGACAACGGGACCGAATTAATGGTCGCCGCCAGGAACGGTCTTGAGCTTGACAAGGATCTTGAGGCGCGTAATGCCTGGGCCAAGGCCACTCCTTACAAGGAATGATAATAGAACACTGAAGAAGTTTTGAAGACGCTGTTTGACAGACAGATTTACGAAAATTTTACCGAATCCATCCTGACAAAAGCCAGACGCCATCTTTGGATAGCCACGGCAAACATCAAGATGACTGTGTTGCGGTTCAGGAACTCCTTTGTGCCATTTCCTGACATGATGTCCGTCCTGGTTGACAGGGGAGTTTCCATAAGGATAATTCATGCCGAATTACCGTCCGCGCCCTTTCGACAGCGTTATGACAGAATAGATGTTAAGGGACGTTTAAGCTCTTCTGTTGAGTTTCTGTACTGTCCGAGGATGCATGCCAAGCTTTTCATTGTGGACGGAGTTTATACTCTTACCGGAAGTTCAAACCTGACCGGGGCAGGAATGGGCGCCAAATCAGGGAAAAAGAGAAACTTTGAGGTTGGCATTCTGTACGAGACAGTTGAGGAAACCAAACCTTTCGTAGAATATTTTGATAACATATGGATGGGCGGGCATTGCAGGGAGTGCGGCAGAAGAGACATCTGTCCTGGTCCTCTCTGAGCATAAATCAAATAGGAAAGGCGCTCAAACTTGAAAAGACGCATTGGAGCCTGCTTTATTGGAGCACTGGGATCAATCTCGATCACCTCCATGATCGGAGCGATGGCGATAAAAAAATCCCTGGCAGATCCACTCGGCATGATCACATCGACAGAGCCTTTTCAAAGATTGGGTTTAACGCCTACAGAGGACATAATTTTCTCCGGTTTCGATGTCCGACAGGAGAAATTAACGCAGGCTGCCGACGCTGTAGTGAAACAATTCCCATTTATTGACCATAGATTAATGGATTCTGTCAGAGCAGAATTGAAGGGCGTGGAAGGATCAGTTATTGACGGTGTTGACATAAATTGTGGGGAGGCAATAGGCAACTTGTCCTCAACACCCAGGGAAACCTTGGACACTCTTAGGGGCGCTTGCGAATACTTGATGGACTCCATGAACCGCTTCTCAAGGATCGGTCAACTCGATGATCTGGTAGTGGTGAATCTGGCTTCCACCGAGCCTCCCTTGAAACTTGAAGCCTGCCACAAAGACATAACGCTCATGGAGCAGGCTTTTGATCAAAACAGGCGCGACCTTTTCAGGGCCAGTTCAGTCTATGCTTATGCTGCCATAAAATCAGGATACCCTTACATCAATTTTACTCCATCCAACGGCGCTTTGTTTCCGGCCATGGTGGACCTGGCGCTGGAACACAGGGTCCCGGTTATGGGGGATGACGGAAAAACCGGGGAAACTCTCGTTAAATCAGCGTTGGCTCCCATGTTCAGGGGCCGAAACCTTCAGGTGATGAGCTGGGAGGGTTTTAACATCCTTGGTAATATGGATGGAAAGGTGCTTGATCATCCCGAAAACAGGGAATCCAAAATACAGACAAAGGATGCCCTACTCCCGCAAATTCTTGGGTACGCTCCACATTCCAGGGTTCACATCAATTACGTCCCTTCCCTGGCGGATCAGAAGACGGCCTGGGATTTCATCCATTTCAAGGGATTCCTCGGCGCCACTATGTCTCTGCAGTTTACCTGGCAGGGGTTCGATTCAGTGCTTGCGGCCCCCTTGACTCTTGATCTGATACGTCTGGCCGAATTTGCCCACCGGAGGGGGGAAGCCGGTCTCATGCCTCAGTTAGCGTCATATTTCAAAGCCCCGTTAGGCGTTGACAAACACGGCTTGGTTGATCAGTTAGCGCTTCTGACTGATTACGCCGCCAAGGCGAGCAGAGAGCCAGATCTTTCAGGTGGGATTAATTGAAGCTATCTTTCTGCTCAAACGCCTTTGTTAGACATTCAATAGCCCAAGCCATAAGATCAATTTCGGAAATTGGATATGAGGGTGTAGAAATTTTGGCGGACGTTCCTCACCTGTATGCGGACACAACATCGGAATCGGATCTTGATGACCTTAAGAAATTGCTTCTTGAATGCAGCCTGACAGCCTGCAACCTAAATGCGAACACTGCTGTCGGCTGGTACGGCGCTAACTTTTGGGAACCTCTTTTTGAACCGTCCCTTGCCAATCCGGATGAAATACTGAGGAACTGGCGAATCAACTACACCAGGAAATGCATAGACATGGCCGAATTTCTGGGGGTTCCATGTGTGAGTGTAACCAGCGGAAGACCGATACCTGGGGTATTACCTGAATATTCCATGGATTTGTTGGAGGAGTCTCTTTCCCAAGTGGTGGAATATGCGTCTTCAAAATCCGTATCAATTGGACTTGAATATGAGCCTGGTCTACTGATCGAATCGTGTCGTGAACTTGTCGAGTTGTTCTCAAGGATTGATTCCCCGTTTCTTGGGGCCAACCTGGACGTGGGGCATAGCTTTGTCCAAGGTGAGGATACTTGTGAAGTCATTCACGAACTGGACCAGAGAATCTTCCATTTACATCTTGAAGACATCAAAGGACGCAAACATTTCCACAGAATCCCTGGAGATGGAGACATCTGCTTTGATTCAATATTCGATGCTCTCTCCGAAATAGGCTACGAGGGGTTCATGTCCGTGGAGCTTTATACGTTCCCTCACAACCCTGAGGGAGCCGCCAGCGCCTCCATAACATTCCTGAGAGAACTGATGGCTAGGAAGGGATTACAACAGGTTTGTCCCCCTTAATATTAACGACTAAGCGCTATGAGGTATCATGAAATTTGCATTCAGTTCCAACGCATTTTTGAGATCGAGCCTACTGGAGGCCATCAGGATTGTGTCTTCGATCGGCTATCAGGGTATAGAGATTATGGCTGATGTGCCACATGCGTTCCCGACAAGCCTATCAGAAAGCGATATCATCTCCATAAGACGGGAAACAGGCAAGTCCGGAATTGAGATTTCAAACATAAACGCCTTCATGCATCACGCTGACGGGGATACCTATCATCCTTCATGGATTGAAAAGGACGCCGACCTAAGACGGAAGCGACTGGACTATACACTTCGGTGCATAGATCTTGCCGCCAAACTTGGAGCGCCCAACATATCCACAGAACCGGGTGGCCCACTTGAAGACATTGACCGGGATCAGGCCATCGATTGGTTCGTTCAAGGACTCAGGTCAGTTGAAAAACAAGCGCGTGAAAAACAGATAAGAGTGCTGATTGAGCCTGAACCTGGACTGCTCATAGAAAATAGCGATCAATTCCTGGACATTATCGGCAGACTTGACCCCGACGTTTTCGGAATAAACTTTGACATCGGTCATTTCTATTGTGTTGGGGAGGATCCTTCAGCGCTTCTGCCCAAGTTGAAACCATACATCGACCATTTTCATCTTGAGGATATAGCGACTACACGCGAGCATCATCACCTGATGCTTGGACATGGAGCGATAGACATCCCAAGTATTTTGGACTCAATTGAAGACACAGGTTATAAAGGTTTTGTGACGGTTGAGCTTTATACTTATGAGCATCGCGCACAAGATGCCGCCCTCGAGGCCTATGATTTCCTGCAGAGATACCGGTCCGGGAAACCCTCATAAAAGGACCGAAATATCTCTGAGTATAAATGGTCTGACTTTAGAGAATCAATACTGCAATAAGAAACCAGCATGTGTCTGATTGTTTTCGCATGGAACCATCATCGCCGGTACCGGCTGATTCTTGCCGCTAACAGGGACGAGTTTTACGACAGGCCCACGGCCAAGGCTCATTTCTGGCCGGATTCCCCGGATGTTCTTGCCGGCAGGGACTTAAAAGAGGGCGGAACCTGGATGGGAATAAGCAGGACAGACAGGTTTTCGGCGATAACAAATTATCGCAATCCTTCAGGTGTAAAGAACAATGCACGTTCGAGGGGGTTTCTGGTCAGTGATTTTTTGAAGTCAGATATCCCGGCTGGAAAATATTTGGGCGACCTTCAGGCCCAAAAAGGTTTATATAACGATTTCAATCTGTTATTTGGAGACCACGACGATCTTTATTATGTCTCCAGCCAGGCCAGCGAGCCGACTATACTGAGCCCAGGGATTTACGGCCTGAGTAATCATCTGCTGAACACCTCATGGCCCAAGGTGAAATCTGCCAGGGATTCTTTAACGGGAACAATATCCGGCGACAGGAATTTTTCCATGGAAGAATTGTTCCGGAGTTTGTCTGATCGTGTGGTTCCAGACGACGATCAACTTCCTCAGACGGGCGTAGGCATTGAGTGGGAACGGATTCTAGGACCGGTATTTATAACGAGCACGGTATATGGAACAAGATCATCTACCGTGCTCCTGATTGATCATGACAACATGGCCACGCTTGTAGAAAGGACTTTTGACATGACTGATCCGGAAAACTTTGAGCAGGAAACGTTCCATACATGCCTGAAGTGACGACTGGTTAGGCAGCGTCATCTCCATATCCTGTTCGAACCCCTACCCTGACTTGTGTTAGCCCGCATATTCTATCGCATCGCCGGGTTTAACCAGGCCTCCGGTAATCACTCGAGTAAAAACACCCTGCTCAGGCATGATGCAATCGCCGATTTTGTTGTACACGGCGCAACGTGTATGACATTCCTTGCCAATCTGCGTTACTTCAAGCACGACTGAGTCCCCGACTTTGATCCTTCTTCCTATTGACGCGGCGAACAAATCAAAATTGCGCGTGCATAAATTCTCGGCAAAACTTCCTGGTCGAACGTCGAAACCCTTCTCATTCATCTTTTCGATTTCTTCGATGGCCAGAAGAGAAACCTGCCGGTGCCAATCACCGCCGTGCGCGTCATCCTTTATGCCAAAGCCCTCAACGACAAGTCCTGAATCAACCTCAGTCTTGATCATGCCTTTCTTCGGACTGACGCACACTGCGACGATAGAGCCGGATCTGCTAATATCAGCTTCAGGGAGATTCGACATCAATCCTCTTCCTCTGCCTGTTTACCGGAAGCTTCGATGATTTTTTCAGCTATGTGAGCGGGAACTTCTTCGTAATGGGAGAATTCCATGGAAAAAATACCCCTTCCGGAAGTCATTGACGTCAGGTCAGAGGCATACTTTAGGACTTCAGCCATGGGGACCAAAGCCTTGATCACCTGGCTTCCACCCTTTGCGTCCATACCACTGATTCGTCCTCTTCTAGAGTTAAGATCTCCCATGACATCGCCCATGCAGTCTTCAGGGACTACAACTTCCATATTCATGATCGGTTCAAGCAGAATCGGGTTAGATTGCAACACACCCTTCTTGAAACCTTTCGATGCCGCAATCTTGAAGGCCTGTTCAGATGAGTCAACATCATGGTATTTTCCGTCAAACACTGTAACTCTAACGTCAATGACCGGATGTCCGGCCAGTGCGCCGCCCGCCATAGCTTCTACAACACCCTTTTCAACGGCAGGAATATATTGTCTTGGTATGACACCACCCACAATCTTATCTACAAACTCAAAACCCTGGCCTCTTGACAAAGGTTCAAGCTCAAGCCACGCCACTGCAAATTGACCACGACCACCTGTCTGCTTTTTGAGTTTGCCTTCGACCCTGGCTTTTCCCTTGATGGTTTCCATGTAAGGAACTTTCGGGGTCTTAAGATTCACGTCCACTCCGAATTTTCGTCTTAATTTCTCTATTGTTACTTCGATGTGGACCTGTCCCATTCCAGAAATAAGAAACTCATTGGTTTTAGGGTCTCTCTTGATAGACAGAGTCGGATCTTCTTCGGAAAGACGCGCCAGGCTCTGTGTGATCTTCTCCTCATCACCCTTGGCTTTGGGCTCGATTGCAAATGAAATGACCGCCTGCGGCAGTGACGCCCTCTTAATGACCAAGGGGGCCTTTTCATCACACAGGGTATCGCCGCTTAGGGTTTCCTTTAGCTTGGCGACCGCGACTATGTCACCGGCCTGAGCCATCTCCAGTGATTTCTGATTCTTGCCCTGAATTGCGAAAAGCTGTCCAAACCGCTCTTTAACGCCCCTGGTGGCATTGAGAAAATTCGAGTCCGGAGTAAGTTTTCCAGAGAAAATGCGGAATATTGACAGTCTGCCCGCGTAAGGATCAGCAACCGTCTTAAACACGAATGCGCAAAGCGGCGCATCGGCGGAGGCCGGTCTGGTCTGTTCATCTCCAGAGGAGGTAGATCCGACTACAGGCTTCATTTCCGCAGGAGAAGGACAGGCATCGGCCAGTATGTCCAGAATGAGCTGAACACCCTTGTTTGCAAGGCCAGAACATGCCAGGGCCGGCATGAAAACACGGTTGAGAATTCCCTGTTTGAGAGCGTTGGCCAGTTCATCGGCGC
>CALDNG010000076.1 GCA_937915285.1 uncultured Desulfomonile sp.
CCATCCCATATTTTCCTATAAAATTCCAGAACACCCCATATACAAGAAATAAGGTCAAAATGACAGCTGCGACAGTCCAGCCCAGACCGCGAACCAACCGGAAAGAGCCTGCGGAAGTTGAAGGCCCAAAAGGATAAAAATCTGCTACCTTGACAATCAAAATCACGGAAACCATAAGCATGGCTACCAGAGAGAAACCATACATCGGTGTATAAAGTTTCATCACACCGTCAGCATGCATGAACACATACCACAACACACATACCAGCACGAATATAAGCACAAACGATACTATTCCGCTAACAGCGCTGTACTTTCCAGACAGTTGGTTCGAATCCGACATCTAAACCTCCCGTTCCCGCGAGCTGTGAATGAAAGCAGGGGTATAACAGATAGTTATATGACTTATCACTTGAACGATGAAACACTCTTCTGGCATTTGACTTCCAGAAGTCTCGGTTTTTAAAAGCCTTTTAGGTTGACCCGGACCTCAACGGCGGGGACTTTTCATGAAATCCCCGCCTGAAGGATCCGGGAAGTTGTGCGCACGTTTCTCAAGACATCCGACGGCTGCAAGAGTCATGGCTAAAACAATATCGAATCACCGTTAGTCAGGAACACGTTGCTGGCCTTTGCAACAGTCGATTGTTTCTTGTATGTCTTGAATTTGTCTGTCCCTTTGACAATAGGAATGCCTTCCTGAGAGGCTTTCTCTGCCCATATCCACCCTGTACAATGATTGCATGCCACCTTTTCGATTTTGAAGGCCTTCACACCCTTTATCAGGTCGTCAAATTTGGGATCCCAATTCTCGAAGAGGCTAACATGAAGGCCTCCATAGCAACCATAGGGTTTGAAACCTTCAAAATTCTGTCTTGCAAACGAGAAGATTGACAGAAGCCCCGGATGGCAACATCCAGTGACTGTAACGATTCCTTTATCCTTCACATTGAAATATAGTACTCCTTCGCCCCTAACCCTTAACAGGATGGGCACATCGAAGACCTTGTAAGCAACCCCTGGCATTATCTGGTAAATACCGTCACCCTTGGCGCCCTCCGGCTTGCACAATTCAAGTTTCCCGGTATGAGGATGGTCATTTGAACATATGGCCACCTCCTTGCCATCCTTATCCTTGGCTTTCAGGTGAGCCTTTTCTTTCAATAGAGCCATATCCTCTGGGTAATAGGTGTTCGGCCCAAAAATAGTTATGTCCGGCTTATGTTTCAGTGTGGATTCTATCCCCCAGTAGTGATCGAGGTGGAAGTGCGAGATTACCATAGTATCGATCTCGCCCTTTTTAAGCATTTCGGCTACATTACTTTTTTCCTGAAAGATGTAATCCATCCATTCTGTGTTCCAACCGCTGTCCAGGAGGATTTTCTTCTCCTGTCCATCAAGGGTGGTGACTGTTATCAATGCGGCATACCCCCCGGCATTGTCCCAGTCCCAGGGGACAGTGTACTGGTTCGTCATCGCCCCGCCATAGTCCATCATGTTTTTCTTCAGAATGTCGTTGTTGAACCAGCTAGTCTCCGAAAGCACGTCTACCTTGACGTTCTTGACCTCGCCAAAACTCACCTTCCCAGCAGCGATTGAACGCCCAGGAACGGCCAAGCCTGCGCCACTTACCGTGGCAGCCATTCCGGCTGCAGCCATCGACTTCAGGAAATTCCGCCTCTTCATAATGAGCCTCCTCCAGCAATGTCCTTGGAAAACAAATTTAATGAACGTCTCCCAAAAGGCATTCCCTGACAGCTACGAGCCCAATCCACAATTGGTAAACGCACCTGGATTCTCTCACGAGGAATTCTTCAAAAAACTGCTAAACTATCTGCTTTCAAGCCTTATGGGGGAGACGGTTCATTGCCAAACGACAGCTATCTACGACTATATCTGCCTCGGAATTGATTCCGGTCGACAACAACATGTGAAGTGAATAGGACCAGTAAGCTTTGTTATCCTGCGACTACTGCGAAAACGCTATATCACGATGGAGAAATTTCTGGATTTGTCTGTAATAGAGTGTACTATAGGCTCATGACAGAAAGAGTCAAGCATAATTGATTAGTTTTACAAAAAAATGCTTGAGGCGGCGTAGCGCGGACAGACCATGACAACGCCTATAGCACCGTTTGCGCCCGGATCCGGGGCTGTTTTATCCAGACAGGTGATTGTGTGGGCCAAATCGGGGCAATTTAAGAGGTCCTGAATCATCCTTTAACCAGGGATCTTTTTCCAGTTGAATAAATTTCCTTTTTGTGGTCAGCATTAAGAAATAATCACCGATTATCTAAACGAGGCGTTTGTTCGCACCTTCATTTTCTGACAGTCGAGGAGGAAGTCCATGAAAAAATCAGTAGGCGCCAAGACCATACTGTACCCCACCCCGGTTCTTATAGTTGGGACCTATGACAGTTCCGGCAAACCTAACGTAATGACAGTAGCCTGGGGCGGTATTTGCTGCTCCACACCGCCGTGCGTTACCATATCTGTGCGTGAAGCGACTCACACATATTCCAGCCTAATGGAACAAAAAGCCTTCACCATAAGCATACCTTCGGAAAATTACGTGAAGGAATCCGATTTCATAGGCATAGCTTCCGGAAAGGACACGGACAAATTTCGGGAGACCGGCCTCACCCCCGTCAAAAGCAGTGTTGTCAATGCCCCTTATATTGAGGAATTTCCTCTGATACTAGAATGCAAGGTCATCCACACCTACAAGATTGGAATCCACACACAGTTCATTGGTGAAATTCTGGATATAAAGGCTGATGAATCAGTCATGGGTGACAAGGGGCCAGAGATAGAAAAAATCAGGCCATTCCTGTGGTCTCCGGATTACGGTCGAGGCTATTATGGTATTGGACAATTCCTGGGCAAGGCCTTTTCAATAGGTAAAAAGTCGAAATAGCATTTTGCGCTTATTAACTCGGCAAGCCAAGGTGTTAGTGTTCTGAGTCGATTGGCGATGACACAAGTGGTCTTAAAAAGAAGACCAGAGCGGTTATTCCCAGCCAGTGACAGAGTTGTGCTGCGCCGTCTTTATCAGCGACCTAACGACGCATCCAACCAGGAAGGCCAAACACTCAAATTCAAGAAATTGAATGGCCGTGTTATCCAGCATGATCTGTATATCGACCGAGAAGTCCTCGTCAGCCTCGTAAAAGATTATTTTCATGGGTATTTTCGGAAGAACGTAAAGTTTCCACACATGTTTGCCTCGTCCGGACTCTTCCTCCATTCCACCAAGTCTCAGGGCGGCGTCCCTGAATTTTTGGTAGTCTTCCCCGAAATAACGTTCAAGTGGAGCATTCATCAGACGGGTTAGCGTATTGAGACCTCCAGTGAGTCTCGGGATGCTCTGAAACGGGATGTACAAGTTTTCAGGCTCTCCATGACCTTGGGACAGGACGTAGTAGAGGAGGACACTGAGGTTATTCACGTTGACAGGTTGGCCATCCAGTGGCTGAACCCCATTTAGCGTGATGCCATAATCCCTCATCAAGAAACGGACCCGAATCTGGCCATTGGCGTATTCAAGCCCAAGCCGTTGAGCGCTCTCCCTGAAATCACATTCGGCGAGCCTCCCTACAAGTCCTCGGTAAATGGCATCATAACCTCCCTGCATTTATGAAAAAAACCTCCTCGATATCAGAAGTCCACATTAATTGCTGCCCGGATACCAAAGATAGGGTCTATTGCCCTGGCTGGATTGACACCCCACCAATTGCTGGCGTCAGGCGTATTCCAATTGATTTGTCTCCTGTCCACACAAGCGTATTTGAACCAGTCTCCGGGCTTCCAGTAGGCCACCCGGGTCGTCAAGGTGTATCCCTCGATGATTTTCCAATCAACCCCACCTCCAAACTCATAGCCAAGATCTCTCTCAAGAATATTGGGAGCATTCACTAGATGTCCCTTGCCATCGGCGAATGAAAGGTCAACCAGATTCCCACTCGGATCACTATTTCCCCTGTTACCGTTACCATACTGTAGAGCAGGAGTCGTAATAGGAGAGGCTGCAGAGCCATCGGAAGGATCCGGTCTTATCCACCCCCATCCATATCCCTGGGATATCCTGTTGGCGTACATACAGGTCAAGTATGCGTTCAGGTTGCTTGCCACAGCGTAATCCAGCCTGACACCATAAACGCTTGCGTCTGTCATGAACCCGTGATTGGAAGAACGCGATATGGACCCGTTTCCGGATCCATAATCATAGCCCAGAAGCAGGCTGTATGGCAGGTAGAGGTTCACACCGCCGTTCGGTGAGAATATTGGAACGATTGTAGGCTGCCTGTCGATCAGTTTGCCGTTACGCCTGTCCGGACCAGGATAATAGGCCCACATAAAACTGATCTTTGCCGGACCGGCGACAATGCCGCTTTCGATCATTCCTGCCCACAATTCCCAGTAACGGGTTTGCGGCAGTGACGCTGAATTAAGTGCGCGTCCGTTCTGACGGTAAAATTCCTGATAGAAACCAACTTCCGTGTTGAAGAAGATTTGTCCATTGAAATATTTGAAATTTGCAAATCCGAAAAACTGCGAGCAGTCCACGGCAAAGATCGGGGCGCTGGGGAAATGAGTAGATCCTGGTTGATAGAGTTCCGATTCCGGGCCCTTGTGACCGTTGCTGTATTCGATGTAGGTCTCGGAACTTATATTTCCGGCGTTATACATTAGCAGAAAAGAGAAATGAGGTTGAGCAGCGCCACTGCGGTCTGTATGTAATGGATAATTCGATGGGCTCCTCGTTCCCACCGGACGGCCTGGCCCATAGAAATAGTATTGGGCTGCTATCTGGAATGGACCGAATGGAACCCCTATTACCAGGGCCTCGGTGGAGTTCTCCAGCGAGTCAATTATCAGGCCAAGCCCGATGGTGTTGGGTTGCTTCCCAATGGTTACGGATCCCCAGGGTAAATTGGCCTCGGCGTACCAGATTTGCCAATAACCGGGAGAAAATGACTGTCCTATGCCGGGAAACTGGCTGTTCAGGTACCTGGAGCTGTTTAATTCACCAGTTGCGACATCCCCTGAGGACAGAAGATTCCATGAACCTATTCTATAACTGCCCCGAAGAGAAAGCGCCTCATTCACTTTCACCCTCGGAAAAAAAACGGTGTGAATGTAATTAGCGGCAACATCCGAGCCCGTTGCCAACTGGTCACCCCAAAAAGTTACGTCATTACGCCTGGTAACTTCATGACCCAGCCAACCGTTACGAGCAGCCAACCTTACCGTGTTGCCCACTGAACTGCTATCCTGATCGAAAGGACCAAAGAAACCATTGGAGCCCAGTTGGGAGAATTGATAATACTCCCAGA
>CALDNG010000077.1 GCA_937915285.1 uncultured Desulfomonile sp.
TTTGCAGCCAGAGACAGCGCGGATTCGAACAGACTAGAAAGCATGGCGTTGAACACATAACCTTGATTCTCTCGCTTGAGTGTTATCGCAACCTGACCTAGACTTCGGGCGAATTGTTCCACTATGGATGTAACCTCCTCAGAGGTCCCGGGATGCGGCATCAAATCCACTATGTTCGTAGTGCTGACGTTGTGGAAATGCAATGCCAGGAACCTGGACGCCCTGCCTGTCTTATCAGCCATCATGGAAGGCAGCAAGGTCGATGTGTTGGTAGTGAAAATTGTTCTCTCTGGACACAATGAGTTGAACTGGGCAAAAACCCTTGATTTCAGCGCAGGATCCTCCGGCAAAGACTCACTCACTATGTCAGCCCCGACGGCAGCCTCGTTGGGGTCTGTGGTAGTAAACACCAGGTTCATGGACTTTTCTAACTGATCGTCGTTGATCTGACCCTTTCGCCGGAATTTGTCGAGCAGCCTTGCGACGCCTGCTCTAGCCGATTCGAGCGCATCTTCGGAGATGTCATAAAGCGCTACCCTGTATCCGTGCATGGCGCACAAACACCCAATTTGCCGACCCATGGTTCCTGAGCCAAGGATTAAAACGTTTTTTATATCAAAAGCATTCACAACAAATCTCCCCTCATTTAAACGTAATTCGTAAGCGGTTGATTTACTCTCACAATCCTTGCCCGCGAGTCACCATTGTGGCGACGCTATCAAGCCCATGGACTGCGCCAATCAGCGCCTTGAACCTGGGGTCGCCTGTTTGCCCATGATAGTATCTGTAATAAATCTGTTGAGCTATCACTGCGAGCCTGAAGAGTCCGAAGCAATAGTAGAAGCTGAAATCATCCAGCCGGAGTCCGGATTTCTGGGCGTATCTCTCGACAATGCGTATGCGTGACCAGGCGCCAGGCAGGTTTGTGGGCAATGTCCTTATGGCTTTGAGGATGTCAGGATCGTTCTCCTGCACCCAGTAAGCAAGAGAACACCCCAGGTCCATCAATGGATCTCCTATGGTAGCCATCTCCCAGTCCAGAACCCCCTTGATCCTTAAACCGTTGGCAGGATCCAGGACAACATTATCAAACTTGTAGTCATTGTGAATCAGGGCCGGGGCAACCGAATCATGCGGCATGTTCTCCGCAAGCCACTTCATCACAACCTCAAATGATGGAGCGTCTTCAGTCCTCGCGGACCTGTATCGGTTAGACCATCCTTCGACCTGGCGTCTCACGTAGCCTTCCGGCTTGCCAAGACCGGCGAGGCCTTGCGCATTGAAATCAATACTGTGCAATTCATGATGCACATTCACCAGATTTTCACACAACTCCTCCATTTGAGAAGCCTGGATAGCCATTCCCTGAGGGAGATCCCTGCGGAGGATGATTCCCTTGATCCGATCCATGACATAAAAAGGACTGCCCGTTATCGACTCATCATCGCAATAGAGCAGCGCCCTGGGAGAATAAGGAAAAACATCCTCTATCGACCTGAGAATTCTGAATTCCCTGCCCATGTCATGAGCCGTTTTCGCCTTGCGACCAAAAGGCGGTCTCCTTAGAACAAGCTCCCTATCGGACATCCGGAGCAGGTAGGTCAGGTTCGAGTACCCGCTTGGAAACTGTTCAACTGTGAGAGTTCCCTCCAGGCCTTCAATATTGGCCCGAAGAAACTCCTCCACACCTTGCAGATTTAGTTCTTCACCATGCCTGACGCTTGTGGACTTGTCGTCAAGATCCATTGATTGCTCCCTCAGCTTATTTCTCGATCCATAAGGTAGGATTCTATGAAGCCCAGCATGAAATTACCGTAATCCTCCACAGATACCTTTCTCGCAGTATATTTCCAGCGCTTTAGGTACCAGTCCTGGAGCATGGATTTTATGGCAGAGCCGAGTAACTCCGCATCAGCCGGCCTGAACAAACCCCTGGATTGACCGTCCATGATGATATCAACAAACATCCTTTCCGTGTAAAGCTCGGACTCCAGCGCCTTTTTGAATTCATCGGCAGGAAAGTTTCTTGTCTCCATGTAGGACAGGTAAAACCATGGCTGAAGAACCTCGCTCGCATATAAATGAGCCTGAATTGAACGCCTCAGCCTAATCCACGGATCATCGATCCCCGATATTACTCCTTCAAGTATCCTCACAATGACTGATCGGCCATGTCCCTGCATCAGGCGCAGAAGGTCATCCTTGCTGGAAAAATAGGAATACATCGCCCCCAGGCTCACTCCCGACTCCCTGCTCAGGTCCCTAAGGCTCATTGAAGCGAATCCCTTGCGATTACAGAGTCGCAACGCCGCCTCAAGGATTTTTGCAAGGCTCCTGACCGCTACTTCTTCCTTCTGGATTTTTATGCCACCGCTGTTATTTCGGAATATTTCCCGGCATATCTCAACCATGGTCAGGTTAACGTCCCGCTTGAATGTTGAGAACCTGATGTCTCCGTCCATCTAGCGGACCGCCCTGCCCTGATAATCCTTTAGTATTTTTCTTGCGACAGCGACCTTGTGAACCTCGTCGGTCCCGTCATAAATCCTGGCTGCACGCTCATGCCTGTAAAACCATGCGATGATTGTGTCATCGGTCATTCCGAGCCCGCCATGTGTCTGAAGCGCCCTGTCCAGAACCTTTTGCATTACGTTGGCCACAAAGAACTTTATGAATGAGATGTCGTAGCGTGCGGCCTTCACTCCGAGTTTTTCTATTTTCCATGCCGCCTGAAGGGTCATCAGGCGGGCCGCCTGAATCTCCGCTGCGCTTTCGGCAATCCACGACTGTACTATCTGGCGGGTTCCCAGGGTCTTGCCATCAGGGGATATAGTCCTCTTTGATGCCCTGGAACACATTAGGTCAAAAGCACGGTTACACACACCTATCCATCTCATACAGTGGTGTATTCTGCCCGGGCCCAGCCTTTCCTGAGCCATTATGAATCCTTGCCCCTCTTTACCGAGAAGATTGCTGCGAGGAACCCGGCACGACTGGAACAGTATTTCAGCATGCGACGCCCAGTCATCGCCCGAATGACCCATCACAGGAATGTTCCTGACCAGATTGAAACCCTTGGTGTCAGTGGGAACTATAATCATGCTTGCTCGCAAATGCGGCGGGGCCTCGGGATTGGTGACAGCCATTACAATCGAAAATGCCGCTCCATCCGCTGCAGTCGAATACCACTTGTGGCCATTGATGATGTAGTCGTCACCGTCCCTGACGGCCGTAGTCTCAAGCATAACCGGATTCGAACCCGGCATCTCGACCTCGGTCATGGAGAAACAACTCCGTATCCTGCCTTGGACCAGCGGTCTCAAATACTGCTCTTTCTGCTCCTCACTCCCGTGTAAACTCAGAATCTCAATATTTCCGGCGTCAGGGGCCTGGCAATTGAATACGTAATGTCCCAGGGGTGATCTGCCCAGAGCCTCGGACACAATGGCAAAATCAACCAGATCCAACCCCATTCCACCATACTCCTTAGGGTGGTTGGGCGCCCACAACTCCATCCCCTTAACCATCTCACGCTTCCCCGCAAGCACTTCGGATAACTCCCGAAATGTCTTGTGATGAAGCTCAGGCTCAAGAGGTATGATCTCCCTGTTCATGAATTCGTCTATCATGCTGGTTATAATCTGGAGCTTTTCCGATATTCCAAAATCCACGTCTTGTTTCCTTTCTCAAAGCTAGATCAATACCATGTCACAAGAGTTGGATCCCCGGCCAACCTCAAATGAGCCATGGAGTTGAAACCCGCCAAAGTGAACGATTTTTCATCAAAAACATATCTGGTCACAGATGTGTTGACGATATGCCAGTTCAGCCTCATCGAATCCAGACCTGAAATTCCCAGTGTGCTGGACAATGAGGCCGCTATAGGTCCACCGGACGTAAATACCGCTACCGTGACGCCCGGCCCATGCTTGTCCCTGATTTTCGCCATGGCGGAAAAAACCCTTTTCTTAAGCTCTTCCCATTTCTCGACATCCGTATCATCCAGTAAACCTGTTACCCACGCTCGAATCGAAGCTCCAAACACCTTACGGAATGATTCCGGATTCTCATAAATTGTAGGCATGTGACGCCTGAGCGAGGGATCAATCTCCAGGGTTTTCCTTATGATCGCCCTGGCGTCGTATTCCCTGAATTCATCCATGATCTCGATTTGAGGTAGCCCTGTGTCACATGCCTCATATGCTTCAAACAGCGCCTGGGCAGTCCCCTTGTGACGCTTGAGCGGTCCACAGTAAATGGCGTCAGGAAGGAAATTCACCGATTTGAGGTATCCGGCCAGAAGTGATGATTGACGCTCTCCAAGCTCAGACAGACGGTCATAATCACCTTTACCAAATGATGCCTGCCCATGACGTATCAGGTATATTTCTCCCATGAGCCGACAATATCCGACGCCAAAGGAAAAGTCCACATATTTTAGAACGATCGTTCGTTTTATTTGCCTTGTCTTTCCTGCTGAAATGATATAGACTTTCGTTTTTTATGGAGGACATGTTGATTAAGATTCTTGTATGCGTAAAATCTTCGGCCCCTGCCGATGCTCCGTTGGTCATCAATGATTCGGGGGCATGGATTGAGAGGGGTTTTTCGCATACTGAAGCCGTTCCGGGCCGCTACGATGAACTGGCGCTGGAACAGGCGCTGAGACTCAAGGACCAGATATCTGGAGTCATGGTGGACGCCATATCCTGCGGGCCAACTCGGGAAATCAGGGTCTTGCGAAGGGCTCTGGGGATGGGTTGTGACAATGCAATCCACATTCTAACGGGCGAAGAGGGTTTCGTCCCGGCTATCACCACTGCTTACAGGCTCTCTTCAGCAATACGCTCACGTTCTTACGACCTTATACTGACCGGTCTGATGTCCGAGGATATGAACCAGGGCATTGTGGGTCAGATGACTGCCGAATTCCTTGGCATGCCTTGTCTCACATCCTGTGTCAGCATCAGCGTGGACGCTGAGCGTCGCCTCGTGATGGTT
Organism: uncultured Desulfomonile sp.; assembly: GCA_937915285.1. Lineage (GTDB taxonomy): Bacteria > Desulfobacterota > Desulfomonilia > Desulfomonilales > Desulfomonilaceae > CAITZA01. Next base: position 5,002 of record CALDNG010000077.1, read on the forward strand.
GAGCGTGACATAGAGGGCGCCAGACGTCAAAAACTGGAGATGAACATGCCCGCGCTTGCCACTGTCCAGGCATGCGTTACTCCCCCGAGATACCCATCGCTGTCTAAAATATTGCGGGCAGTCAGCATGGAAATTGAAACTATCGAGGCTGACCCAGTCACTGTCCATGATCGTGGGGAGATTCTCACAAGGCTCACATACCCTACCCGTAGGCGTTCGGTCCGTTTTCTGGAGGGACCGTCCCGTCAGAAGGCCAGTGAGCTTGTGAGCATACTGAGAAGCAGAGCGATTCTGGGTTAGACATAACAAATGGATAATAAAGTCGCAGTCATAGTTGAGCATGAAAATTCACGAGTCAGTCCGGCCACCCTGGAGGCTGCGGCATTTGCCCAAGAGTTGGCCTTGATCACGGGATCAATCATTTCATGTGTAATTGTCGGCGGGGACGCTCTCGAAATATCGCACCAACTTGCGCATGAGCTGGGAATCACATGTGAGGCCGTAGTCGTTCCGGGTCTATCGCATTACGATGGAGAGGCGTATCGCTGGGCCTTGGTGACTTGCTTCGGGGAACTTTGCCCGGATTGGGTTTGTGTTGCTGGAACCACCCAAGGACTGGACCTGGCTACGGGCCTGGCTGTCAGGATCAACGCCGGATGCCTGGCAAATGTAGAAAAGATGGGAGAAAAAGACCATCGCCCTGTCTTTTCAAGGTCACTCTTTAATGGAAAGGTTTACGGCGACTTCATTATCGAACCTCCGGCTGTCCTTATCACGCAACCCGGAAGTTTCAGGTATTCGCAAAAATCCCATGACCAAAAAGGACATGTGCAAACGATCCATTTGCTTGATCCTCCAGGTAATACACGACTGATTTCCGAGAGCAGAATTAATGACGGTGATTCTGGTCTATCACAGGCGTCTGTGATCATTTCGGCGGGTAGGGGTATTAAATCCAGGGAGAATTTGGCATTGCTCAAGCAAGCGGCCGGTATGTTTTCCAGATCATCCGTCGCCGGATCAAGACCGTTATGTGACGATGGCTGGCTTCCCTACAACCTGCAGGTCGGTCAAACAGGGGCTGAAGTTTCGCCTGAACTCTATGTTGCATGCGGAATTTCCGGCGCTCAGCAACACCTCGCAGGAATGCGCGGTTCCAAATTCGTGGTATCCATAAACACCGACCCGAATGCTCCCATATTCAATGAATCTGATATAGGCATTGTAGATGACTTTGAAACCTTCCTGAATGACTTCATCGAGGCAGCCCAAGACCGGTCCTAAGTTGTTACAACTCCCTGGAAAGACAGGCGGATACCTGTAAGTGGACTGTCGATTGATTTACACTTTCGCTCCAAAAAAACTGCTTTGCGAACCCATCCGCCATGGTATAGACTCATCCGCAAGAATGTCCGCAACTTGCTCTGGAAAGCCCCATTTTAAGGGGTTTGGCTCCCGTGTTATTCCAGATTGGCTGTCACTCTCCAGATACTGACGTAAAACCGTGAGGCTCTCCTGAAAACCGAAATAACAGAAAATGCCCTGATTCTGGTAGTGGATGATGATCCAAACCTTGGCGTGGGTATTTGCAGAATCCTCAATTCTGCCGGCATGGAAACGATTTACGCTTCAACCGGCTCCGATGGTTTGATGCTTGCGCAACAGCATAAACCAGACCTGGTTCTTTGCGATGTGAACCTGCCTGACATGGATGGTTACGAAGTCTGCAAGGCCATCAAATCGGATTCAGATATCTCCGACACTTATGTAGCGCTCATATCAAGCATGAATACCGATTCGGATCTTCAGTCCATGGGGCTCGAGATAGGGGCTGACGGATACATATGCAGACCCATCCCGAACCGGGAACTCCTTGCGCGTGTAACATCCCTTCTGAGGCTTAAGAACATAGAGAAAGACCTCCAGAGAAGTCAGCAGAGGTACCGTCTCCTGGCCGACTATAACCATGACTGGGAATTCTGGATAGCGCCTGACGGAAGCTTCGAATATGTGTCACCCTCATGTGAACGGATAACCGGCTATAAAGCCAAAGATTTCATTGAGAATCCGGCCCTTTTGCGTGAGATGATTCATCCGGAGGATGCGTCTGCGATCCGGGAGCATTTCGCATGCGTGGACTCAGGAGGACCTTGTTCGGTAGATTTTAGGATTTTTACCTCTGATGGTGAGGATAAATGGATCTCGCACGAATGCCAGGCCGTCTTCGATGAGAAGGGTGGATGGCTGGGGCGTCGTGGAAACAACCGGGACATCACTGAACGCAAACAGGTAGAACTCAAGTTACGAACTCATGAGGAACGACTTGAGGAGATCGTTGACCAGGTCACCCGCGAACTCAGATCAACCGCATCGCGCCTTCAGGACCTGATCGACACCTCAAGCGATTGGATGTGGGAACTAAATGATCGTTTCGAGTTTACCTATGTGAGCCCCAGGGTCACGGAAGTTCTGGGCTTTACCGACTCAGAAATTATAGGAAAGACTTTAGGCCACTTCATGCGACCGGCTGAGGCTGAACGGGTAGAAAATATCATGCGTCAGCACGCAAGCCAAAGGATTCCATTTTCATTCCTGGAAAACGTATGCCTCCACAAGGAGGGGCCAGAAGTATTTCTTGAAACCAGCGCTGTTCCCTTGATAGACGAAAACAAGGCGTTCCTTGGATACAGGGGCACTGCCAGGGATATCACACGGCGCAAGAAAACTGAGGCAGCCCTTCGTGATAGTGAACAAACGTTAAAGACAATCATGTCTACATCCCCTGTTGCCATAGCTCTGGTTAACGAGAGAAAACTGGTATGGATTAATGATCACGGTTCCAGAATGTTCGGTTACGAAAGCGTCGAAGAAATTGTCGGACAGGATTCTGCGATGGTCTTCGACTCGGACGTTGAATACCAAAGGGTTGGCAAGGAACTTTATGTAGGACTCGATCATGACAGGATTGCTCAGACAACGGCCAAATTTTCCAGGAAAGACGGATCATTGCTGTATGGCAAAATCAGGGCAAAACTTCTTGATCCATCATCGTCAGAAAGATTGGTTCTAATTGTCATTTCAGACGTCACTGATGAATTACTCGCTGAACAGGAAAGGGCCGCTATCCAGGCCAGATACCTGCAGGCCCAGAAGATGGAGGCCATAGGGGTCCTGGCCAGTGGGATTTATCACGACTTCAACAACCTCCTTCAAATAATTCTTGGCAACGTAGACTTGATCCAGAATGATCAGGACCTCAAACCGCCGTGCCGGGCTAACGCGGACGCCATTTCTTCTGCCGCGGAAAGGGGGGCTGAACTCGTTAAAAGTTTGATGGCGTTCTCGAGGAAAAGCAGCGCAAATTTTCAGCCAATAAACCTCAATGACCAGGTTCGTCACATAACAAAAATGCTCTCCCGAACAATTTCCAAGATGATCGTGATAACGACTGAACTAGGGCCTGACCTCCAAACTGTCGAAGCCGACCCCACCCAGATGGGCCAGGTTCTCATGAACCTCGCAGTGAACGCCTGCGACGCCATGGGAGATTCAGGAAGGATTTCGATAAAGACAAGCAATGTGTTTCTGGACGAAAAATTTTGTCGCTCGCATGTCCTTGCCAAGCCTGGCCACCATGTCATGCTAACCTTTTCCGACACAGGCTGCGGGATGGACTCCGGAACTTTGGAACACGTCTTCGAGCCATTTTTCACAACCAAGGAATCGGGAAAGGGAACGGGTTTGGGACTGGCGACAGTTTACGGGATCATCAAGCAGACCAAGGGTTTCATTGATTGCGAAAGTGAGCCCGGAAAAGGAACAACTTTCAGGATTTATCTTCCTGCTGCGCAGCAGCAAATCAAGGCCAGTCCCAAAACCTCTGTAGAAGAGGCGCCTCTTGGAGGGAACGAGACCATTTTGTTTGTGGAAGACG
>CALDNG010000078.1 GCA_937915285.1 uncultured Desulfomonile sp.
CATCCTTGCTCATAGTCGCAGCAAGGTATTGTAGCATGGGAATTATGGAATCAACACGCTGAACGCCCTCGACACCTGCAAGTCTGGCTTGCAAATCTGACAGCCTGGCCCACGCTTCAGGCTTGGTCAGAGTTTTCTCCGGGAATTCCACAACCAGCTCAACATTTAACATCGGTCCCAGATTCTGCTCCGCAAACCGTAAATCGTTGAGAGTAGGGCTGGAACTGACAAACAGCCTCAGAATCTGGGTATCTATCTTAATGTTTGGCGCCCCGAGTAGCATCAAACCAATGAAAACCAGCCCACCTATCGAGACAGCTACTGGATGTCCGAAAACGAGGGACTCCACGGCATCCAGCAATTTTGTGATGAGGTCGCTCGACATCTTTTCTCTGGTTCTCTTATCAACTGGATTAAAATAGATAAGTGCCGCAGGCGTTAGAGTTATAGCGAGCAGGAATGCTACAAACACCCCCAGGGCCATGAGAAACCCGAGCTGTTGTACCATCGGTATGGTGCTGATCATTATTGTCGCAAAGGCTACTGACGTGGTCAATGCGCACATCAACGCAGGCTTTGTGACCTTGCGAAGCGACAGCCGCACTGCCTCAATGCAGTCGGGAGTTTCGGATGAGTTTTCATAGAAATGCGTAACCACATGTATCACAGTGGAAACTCCAACAACCAGAACCAGTCCGAAAGACAGGCTAGTGGTAGCGTTTAGCGGAATCCCGGTAATCGCCATCAGACCCATGATCCAGTAAACGGCTACACCAATAACTAATGACGCAATGAAGGCGATTCGAATATTCTTGAATATGTAGAAGGTAGTCACAGTAATGATAATCAGACACAATACGCTGAAGATCAGGGTCGTCTTTACCGTGATCTCCTGCACGGCCTCTCTGACAACCGGTGGCCCTATCAAACGAACATCTGCTTCACCATGAAGGTTAGACTTGAAAATCGACTTGATCCGTCCAATCAATTTCCCAAGATCAGGATCAAAACGTAACTCGTCCTGAACCTTGATAATCACTCCGACAGTTGTCTGATCCCCAGAAATCAGGTAATCGAGGACCGGCAATGTCTCATGTAGTTTCTGGAGTTCTGACGGACCAGGAAGTTTGAGTTCTTCCCCGAGTGATTTTACGACGCTGTAACTCCCAAAAGCTCCTTGACGATCCCCGGGCGCCTTGAAATTGGAAAGGCTTATCACTTCAGCAATCTCGTTTTGCCCCTCCAGTTCGTCTGTGATTTTTCCCAACGCCTTCAAGAATGCAGTATTGTTAACACCATCCTTGTTCCTGACAACGGCTAGAACAAATTCATCGTTACCAAAATCTGCGACAAACTGTTGATAAATCCTGTATGCGTCCGACGATGTGACGTAGGCAGACTTGAGGGTCCTGTCAAGTTGGAGATTAAGTACAAAAGGCACAATCGCCGCACAGACAGTGACCACGAAAACCAGAATTGCAATTCGATAGCGAATTATCAGATTTGCCAGCATTTACTAAAACCCCTTTGTTCGGAATAGTTTTAGAAACACACCACGCGGTCAGATTATATTCTACGTGCGTCGAGTCTGGAAGCAAAAACGATAGTAATGAAGGCTTAAAAAAAATGACCTTGAAACTGTGTGCGGGAAGAAATGATCCACCGATCAACATGGTCCTATTAAAAAAGACCACCAGGATTGATGTGGAGGGGCTTTAGCCCCACCGTCTAGTCGCTGACCGGAAAATTCCTGGTATGACCTAATAAAACATATTTCTTGCTGACATCCTGGATCACATAGCCTTGGGAGGAACCTTGATCCTTTTCTTAGGCTTGTCAGATGCCTTTTTGTCCTTTTTATCCTTGGAAACTTTCTTGACTTCGGCTTTCTTTGTCTTGGTCACCGGTTTTTCGTCGAATGACTCCTTAATTTTTTCCTTATCCTTTGGCGCAAGAATTTCGTCTTTAACGATACTGGCCGTCTCTGGCCCGTTGTTCGTTGGAGGAGCGCCAAATTGGCTAAGCATGGTTTTCATCTCAACCGCCAACCTATCGATCGCCCAGGAGATTTGAGAGACGAGAAGGGCCTCGGACAATTTGTTCCAGGTATCAGGAACTATTCCCCTGGCAACCAACGGGGAGCAACTGATTTGCTCCTTTCCCACAGCGTATAGACCTACTGCATTTGCCGGAGGCGCAAAAAAACCGTTCAGTGCCACAGTCAAAGCAACTGCGATTACTATTATTAATTTCATGATGATACCTCAAATAAAGATAACATGCATTTTAGTATACGGAATTTTCAAAAAAAATCAATCACTTCTAGCTTTCAGGTCTATTTGCTCAAAATATATGAATATTTTTGAATCACGGTTTTGACGGAGCCATTGGTTGAATTACTGTACAGAGCACTTTCGGTGACTTAGTGTAAAGCCTCCTTTATCACGCCGGTCCATGAGTCTCGAGGCGCATGAGATTAATTCAACTCCTGTCAGCCCCAAATCTGTTGCCAATCGACTCCCTGAATGCTATTCATAAATGTTACCCTTTATTAATCTCATGAAAAGATCAGGAGCTTTTTATGTCCCAAGAGTTGCTTCCAAAAACGTACGCCCCTTCAGAAATTGAGTCGAAATGGTACGAATTCTGGCAGGAAAAAGGCCTGTTCAAGGCTAGCGCCGAAAAAACAGGTCACGAATACTCCATAGTGATTCCGCCTCCTAATGTGACCGGATCTCTACATATGGGACATGCGCTCAACAACACGCTTCAGGACATTTTAATCCGATACTACCGTATGAAAGGTTATAATACCTTATGGATGCCGGGTATGGATCATGCGGGGATAGCGACCCAAAACGTAGTTGAGCGACAGCTTGCGGCCGAGGGGCTTACCCGTCAGGACCTTGGGCGTGAAAAATTCATTGAGCGAGTCTGGACGTGGAAGGCTCATTCCGGCGGAGTAATCATCAATCAGCTCAAACGGCTCGGTTGCTCCTGTGATTGGGACCGGGAGCGTTTCACTATGGACGCAGGGCTCTCTGAGGCGGTAAGAGAAGTATTTGTACGCCTGTATGAGCAGGGGCTGATTTACAAGGGTGACTACATTGTCAATTGGTGCCCTCGATGCCACACGGCGCTGTCCGATCTGGAGGTTGAGCATAACGAGGAGCCCGGCAATCTCTGGCATATCAAGTACCCTGTAGAGGATTCCGATGAATTCCTTGTAGTCGCCACCACCAGGCCTGAGACCATGCTGGGAGACACTGCCGTGGCGGTTAATCCGAACGATCCCAGGTATTCGCACCTGGTCGGCAAGACTGCGACCCTGCCACTGGTGGGCCGAAAGCTCCGGATCATTGGTGATCCAATAGTAGCCATGGATTTTGGGACAGGCGCACTAAAAGTCACACCATCGCATGATTTAACGGACTTCGAAATATCTCTCAGGCACGGACTTGAACACGTGACAATAATGGACTCCAATGGTGTCATCAACTCAAACGGTATACACTTTGAGGGTCTTGACAGGTATGAGTGCCGAAAACGGATTGTGTCGGAACTGCAGGAGAGAGGATATCTTGTTGATATTAAGCCATATAATGTCGGTCTTGGACATTGCTACAGGTGCAAGGACGTCATAGAGCCACTCATTTCGAAACAGTGGTTCGTGAAGGTTGAGCCGCTGGCTAAGGAGGCTCTTCAGGCGGTAGAGGACGGCAGGACAAAAATCATTCCTGAAAATTGGACCAAGACCTATTATGAATGGATGACCAACATCAAGGACTGGTGCGTCTCCCGCCAGATATGGTGGGGACACCGGATACCGGCATGGACTTGCGAAGACTGCGGTAAGGTCATTGTCGCCAGACAGACTCCCGAGTTCTGCCCAGCATGCTTTGGATCCAAACTCGTTCAGGAAACAGATGTTCTTGACACATGGTTCTCTTCTGCCCTGTGGCCTTTTTCCACCATGGGCTGGCCTGAATCCACCGAATTGCTCAAGGCCTTCTATCCAACTTCATGTTTGGTGACAGGTTTTGACATCCTCTTCTTTTGGGTGGCCAGAATGATGATGATGGGACTCAAGTTCATGGATGATGTTCCTTTCAGGGACGTATACATCCACGCTCTGGTCCGGGACGAACACGGGAAAAAAATGAGCAAGTCCTTGGGTAACGTCATTGACCCGTTGATGGTAATGGACAAATTCGGAACTGACTCCTTCAGGTTTACACTGGCGGCCCTCGCTGCTCAGGGCAGGGATATTAGGCTCTCCGAGAGCAGAATTGAAGGCTACAGGAATTTCATGAACAAAATATGGAATTCCGCAAGATTTGCTTTGCCTCACATCCTTTCCATTGACAAGTCACTAAACCTTCAGAGTTTCAATGACTACACCATTCAGGAGAGGTGGTTGCTTTCGCGCCTTAACAGGACAATCCAGGAGGTGAGTAGGTCAATTGAAACCTATTCGTTTAACGAGGCGGCTCATTCCCTGTACCAGTTCACTTGGCATGAGTTCTGTGACTGGGGAATAGAGCAAGCCAAGATACCGCTGTCAGGCTCAGATGAGCATGCGAGGACCAGGTCAGCCATGGTCCTGAGAGAGACTCTGGACACGGTTGTAAGGCTGTTGCACCCATTTATTCCGTTCATCACAGAGGAAATATCTTCCTTCATATCGACTGATCGTGAACCGCTCATATCGGGCCCCTTCCCGACGTGTGACGAGAATTTACTTGATGAAGAGGCAGAAGAAGGCATGAAGATGCTGACTGGAATAATTGGCTCCATAAGGAATATACGCGCCGAGATGAATATTGCGCCTGGAAGGACTCTTCCCGTCACTATATATCCTGACACAGAACAAAGCCTCAAGCTGATCGTGGACAACGAGACGGTTGTGAAAACACTGGCAAGAATATCGGAGCTAACGCTTGAACCCATTGACTCTCGCTCCGAACCGCCTAAATTTTCGGCTGCCGCAGTAACGGGAGAGGTTCGCATATTCGCCCCGCTTGAAGGTTTGCTGGATCCGATTGCCGAGATTTCCAGGCTATCCAAGGAGTTGGCCAAGGTAGAGAAGGAAGCGCTTTCCATTAGGAAAAAACTTTCCAATCCCGACTTTGTCGAAAAGGCCAGTCCTGAAGCAGTCCAGAAACAGAGGGATAAATTGTCTGAAATAGACTCCAGAGAATCCGGCATCCGTCAGGCTATAGAAAGGATGAACAAATTCGTCTCGTAACTCATTCGGAGGATGCGCCTGTTTGAATCAGAGAATTATGGACCATATTGAGTATCTGGAGAAGGCTGAGTCGACTCAGGACATAGTTTATGGCATGGCCCGGCATGGGGCCCAAGAATGGACGGCGGTGTGTACCTTTGCCCAGACAGCAGGGCGTGGAAGAATGGGCCGAAAATGGGAAACTCCCCATGGAGCAAATATTGCTCTGTCTTTCCTATTGAGACCTGACTGTGAGACAAGGTTCGCCCCACTCTACGGTCTGATGGCGTCAGTGGCCACTGTCCTGGCGTTGGAACACTATTGTCCAGAGTCGGACATCAAGGTCAAATGGCCTAATGACGTTATTGTTGACGGCAGAAAGATAGCTGGAATCCTGCCTCAAGCGCATTTGAACGGATTGCAACTCGATTTTGTTGTCATAGGTCTGGGGTTGAATGTCAATTCTGTGGAGGCTGATTTTCCTCCTGAATTAAGAGACAAAGTCACGTCTGTGCGTTGCCTCACAGGCGCTGATAATGATCCGGCTGAGATTGCAGAATCCTTTCTTGAACGGATGATCAACCTATACGATCAATCCAAAGTTGATGGATTCGATCCAGTGATCGGTTTATGGTCGCGAAAATGGGCTCACCGTGGATGCGTTATAAGCCGGTCCGGAATTGAAGGGACTGCAGAGGGTATTGATGAGCTAGGAGCGCTGATGGTCAGGATACCAGACGGATCTCTGGTCAAGTTATCTGGTGGTGAGACACAGTTTCAGGCATAAAAGAAGGCAAACTGTTTATTGGCTGGATTGTGTGATCAAACAGTAAAATTAACCTGCAGCACATTTTATGAGGCGCAGTAATGTCCATTTCAAAAATTCTTGATGCTTTATCCTCAAAACATGTTGCCCTGATAGTTGTTCTATCGGCCTTAATCAGTTCATGGGCAGTAATTCTGGAACTTAAGCCTCAGGTGGAATATTTTCTGGAGAGGATAGAGAGCAGTTATGACTCACTTATGCCTGAGATATCCATAAAGGATGGAAAAGCCTCCATAAAGGAACGCCAACCTCATTACCTGACTTCCGTTTCTGATAAGGACGTAACCCTGGTCATAGACACCAGAGACAAGAAACAGAGGGAAGCGTATGAATACCTCAAGGAAACCCCATACGGTATTGCCCTATCAAGAGATTTCATGGTCTTCAAGAATCACGAGCAGCTAAGTGAGATATCGTTCAAAAATCTACCGGACATGGTCATTAATTCATCAACTCTGTTGAACACCATCAACGAGCACTCATCCCGGATATGGCAGATTGCCTGGATCATTTTAATTTGCTATTTCTTGATCACCAAGACTGCCCAAGTTTGTCTTTTCGCATTTATTCCCATGATAATCACCCGACGTCTGTCCTGCCCACTGCCCTATGCTGAGGCAGTAAAATTCACTGCCGCTGCTATGATACCGCCGGTGATTCTGGATTTCTTGCTGAAATGGATGTCAATTCTGGGATCTGTAGAACCTTTGCTTTATTTTGGGCTATTTGCTCTTATATTGTTCAGGATTGTTCGGGATTACGTCAGGAATACCGCTGAAGAACACGGTTATTAAAATCTTTTTACGCCCGGGGTTGAGAAATATGGAGTTTTTCCTATGTGTGATGGGGATGGTAATGGTCATAGAGGGTCTTCCCTACTTCACCTTTCCGGAAAAAATGAAATCGGTAATGGCGGTGGTCCAGGAACAGCCGGATAGCGCCTTGAGGATATTCGGGGCCGTGCTGATATTCTTGGGGCTGCTGGTGGTCTATCTAGCACGAAACGCATTGAACGGCTAGCCCATAAGATATTTGAGAACGCCGGCCGACACCTATTTTAAAATGATTTCAGAAGATCAAACAAGCGCTTGCGACATTCCGCCTGAATTCCGTCTAAGTAGTTATCAGTTCGAACTTCCTGAGGAACTCATAGCGCAAGAGCCGGTCGCAGTACGCGACCAGTCCAGGCTGATGGTCATAAACAGAGCAGACGGCTCCATAAACCATCTTCTCTTCAGGGATCTACCCGATCTGCTCAACCGATCAGATGTTCTCGTGATCAATGAAACAGGCGTAGTTCCTGCGCTGATTAGGGGTCGTAAAAAGACCGGCGGTTCAGTCGAACTCCTCGCGCTAAACCCCGCAACCAGAATGATTCAGGCTTCTGAAGAGCATTTTGCAGTCAGGGAGTGTCTGGTAAAAACAAGCAAGAGACTCAAGCCTGGCGCATCCATTCTGCTTGATGACAATGCCACTCTTAGCGTTAAAGATTGCACCGGGCCTGGGAGAGCGATCATTATCTTCCCATGTAAAGAACATGAGTTGCATGTTTTTTTGCAAACTCATGGCAACCCTCCCCTACCCCCCTATATAAAAGCCAGCGCCAATCCAGGAATTGAACATAGACTAAGATATCAAACCGTTTACTCCACAACCCCAGGGTCTATAGCCGCTCCTACCGCAGGTCTGCACTTTAGTGAGGAATTGATAAGCTCAATACAGAACATGGGTGTTCAAATAATCAGGATCACCCTACACGTAGGAATAGGCACCTTCATGCCTATGCGAAGCGAAGACATTAGAAATCATCGGATGGAAAGCGAATTCTTTCATATATCCGAGGAAGCCGCATCATCTCTGAATACTGCCATTAAGACGGGGAGGAGGATTGTAGCCGTCGGAAGCACCTCCATGCGAACCCTCGAATCTGCTACAACAAATAACAATATTGTTACCTATGGACCACAACATACCGAACTCTTTATTAAACCTGGGTACGAATTCAGGGTATGCGGTGGTATGATTACCAATTTTCATCTCCCAAACTCTACTTTGCTCGCCCTCGTAGCTTCTTTCGCCGGTATGTCAACGATCAGAAAGGCTTACGCCGAAGCTATAAAGCATCGCTACCGGTTCTTCAGCTACGGCGATTCAAGCATAATTATCTGATATATTTACTTTTTTCTTACCACAAAAAAGGCGGGACCCCCTCTGGGGCACCGGGTAGGACGCTTAGCGGGAGTCAACGGAAGGTAGTATATGGTAGGACTGATGCAGGTGCGCAACTTCTAGTAGGATAGAATATATTTGTCAAGTATTTTTTATATAAAAAAGTCATCTATCTGTGATAACAGGTTTTTATTGAGACATAATTTAAACCATACATCATCTTATGATCCTATAATTATTTATAAATCCCGAATATTGAAAATATGTAAGTCTCGGATTAGCCTATAAGCCGGTTTAAGGGTAACCAATAATATATTCAATACATGTATGCTCACGTAATATTTGGTTTTAATGTGCTTATATATTTTTCTGATAATAGACCTAACATGTGTAATGTGTTTTTTATTTTTCAGTCGTATATAAAGCTGTTTGTTAGGTTATGGCTTTTTGAAAGACTATGCCATGAGGGTCCGGTTGATTGGCCACTCATCGCGCTTTGTCGATGAGTGGCTTGGTAGTACTCTTGGGTTTGTTTTATATCTGCAGGACTATTCGTGAAGGGCCGTCGCTTTGAGAAATGCGAACTGTCGCCCAATGTATCTGTGTGAGGATTAGTTTGTGATTACCAGCGCGTCAACAACTATGGGATTTCCATTTTTGATTATGATGGGATTCAGGTCGACTTCCTGTATGTCATCTCTATCCATGCCCAATTTACCCAAAGCCACCATGATGTCAGCTAACGATTCAAGATTTACCGGCTCCATCCCCCTTAAAGCACCGAGTATTTTCTTTCCCCGTATGTCATCAAACATTTCCAATGCTTGTTTTTTTGTTATTGGGGCCATCCTGAAACAAACGTCCTGGAGGGCTTCGGTGAAAATGCCACCGATGCCGAACATTACACAGGGGCCGAACTGCGCGTCGCGGGTTAATCCAGCCATTAGCTCCCGCTTTCCTTTGACCATTTCCTGGACCAGCACACCGTCACCCCTGCCAGACATCAAACCAGATATTCGATCAAACTCTTGGGAGGCTTCCTCAAGGGTTTTTACATCCAGGCTTACAAGGTTCATTTCGGTCTTGTGGGTAAACTCATCTGAACATCCCTTCATCGCTAATGGAAATCCTATCTTGGAAGCAGCGCCAGGCAAGTCATCACTGTTTGTCACCAGGACTTCGGCTGAAACCGGAATGCCGTATGCTGTGAGTACTTTTTTCGATTCATGCTCTGAAAGAGCTTTTTTGACAGTAGAATATGAAGTATTTTCCATTTCCATTTTAACCTCCAAGTGTTTTTTATAACCTCATGCCAATGTCTATGCAACCTGATTGAGATAAGGCGAAAGATTTTCCTTGATTAGTTTGAGTGAAATGTTTAGAGGTAAGATTGAGTGAATGGAGAGACTTTTCATTTAGGACCTCCTCACGACTTGAAAACTAGTTCACCTTCGAATATCGCTAGCGTAAACATGTCCAATCCAAAATACTGATTGCGCGTATAAGGGGCAGTGCTTGAATTAGGTAACTCGGTTTTTGATCGATCCGGTAATCTTTGAAACGACGGCCAATCTGATATCCAGGAAAACTCTTTGCATTTTTGGATTATTCTGAGCTTAGACCGGATTGCTTTGATGGCACAAGACCCTTAGGATAAATTCCTGAAAGTACTGGCGAACAGTGGCGCACGCATCCGGGCCAAGGAGAAAACAATGCCTAAAAAACCTCCCAGACGGGACCCAATAATAGTTTACAAGAGAGAAGACAAGGGCTTGAAGCCTTTTCTCCCCAACCCTAGGGGGATGAGATTTGGGCCGACTCCTCCGCGTCCAAAGAAGCCAAAAGAGACAAAATCGGTGATGCCAGAGAAGGTGAAATTTCATCTTGCCAATCTCGATGAGATCAATGCGATGAATTCCCCTGAAAAGGAAATTGCCAAGGCCCTATACTACTTGTGTTTTCTCGTTCATGAGACCAAAACCAGCGCTGATCTGTTTCCGATTAAACACAATGTTCTGGAAAAGGTATTCAAGAGCGGACATGGCTGTTTGACCGTCAATTATGTTCGCCGAGGTGACAGAGAGATATATAACTTGTCTCCAGAGGCCAAGAAACTCTGGGAAACAGAAACAGGTTCTAACAAACATCATCTCAGAATGTATCTGACCCCTAAGTGCAAGGTGGAATTCGAAGAGGGCTATTTTGACCTCTATCATTTCCACATCGTTTTGGAACCGTTCAGATTCTCTTTCTATTTGCCTATCCATCAAGCCCAATGGATTGACAAAAGAAGAATTTCCAAGAGGCGCTTTCATTATCCTCAAACGGTTGAATATGGGTTGGTCAGAGGAAAGATGATCACTACTTCGAGAAAAGCGACAATGACCCCCATCGAAGAGATGAAAGTTGAGTTCCAGAAACTGCAGGATTTGGAAATAGCCAAGAAGAAATGAGTCCAGTCCATTTGTGAGGTCCGCTGGAGAGTTTGATTTCCGGCTTAGAATCAGGGAGAGTGTCGTTTATCGAGGATTAGCAGCGTTAGAGTTGGCCCGTGTGAATGTGCCCATTGGTTTCGTTATTAAATTGATTTTCAAGGCTTAAAGGATTCACCTCAGCCAAATCTGAATCTGACCGTGATTAGTGCCCTGTCCGAAGCCAAAAACCCTACCATAAAAATTCTGCAAAGGAGGGGGAATCGAGACCCTAAAGCGCGCATTAAGGGTCTCTGA
>CALDNG010000079.1 GCA_937915285.1 uncultured Desulfomonile sp.
TGCCCGTTCCTAGGTCGGTGTAAACCTCTAAAAGAGCGATCCTCTTCTACCACCAGGCGAAGCCCAAGCCTATCGACCTGAAGCTGGAACCAACCTTCTGAAAAAGGACCCGGCGAAGTCTGGAATTTGTAGTCGGATACTAGTTCATGTTCAACCTCTACTCCGGCAACCTTCCTCGACACTGTCCCTGAGAGTAGCTTTGGGAACATGACTCTATATTTTGCGATAAATCTGTAATCAGACCAGTCCCACCATGTAGTGGGTCCGAGCCATCTATCCAGACCCTGGGCGTGAGCGCTCTCAAGCGAGAAATTGGAAATGCAGAACAGCGCAAAAATAAAAATGGGGACAACCGCCGTAAGTTTATATTGTCTCGGCTTCAATCCATACCTCGTAAAATTGCGCCACAGGAAATATCAAATCGAATTAATTAGCGTGGAATATATCTTATAAGAGTGTGCTGTGTCAAGGAATTAGTCTGCCGGTTTGACTATGCGGAACAAGCCTGAAAAGCTACAAATTTGCCCTTCAGGTGAAGTTTGCGCCGATTGCCCGTCTAAAAAGGTTTTTCAATAGTTACATATTACATTTAATATAAGAAATATCCTTGTGTTTATGTTAAGTATTTGATAATATAGTCTATCATGAAACGGCTCTCGGAGGTTCCCATGAGGCCTGCTAATAACTTATTGATATTGTTGCTTCTTATAGCTATAGGCTTGGTCGGCGGATGCACTGATGATTCAACGGACCTGAAGCAGAAGATCGCTGAAATTGATAAGAAGCTTCAGAAACAGGAGAAAGACCTTAGGGAATTCTCAGGAAAATTTGCTCCACCCAAGGATTTCAGCGCTGATATACAGAGACTGGAGGACCAGGCGGAGAGGGTTTCGGAGGCGCTCAAGACAAGACTTGAGCCGATGAATAGCCGTCTGGAGGAATTCCGGGATTGGGCTCAAGATTCACAGAAGGAAAGGGAGTCAGTGAAAGAGAAGCTGAAAGGCCTCGACGCATCGTTGAATGACCTGAAGAAGAAGCTTGACGCCAAGAACAAGGAACTTGCTGCAACCATGTCAGATTCCGCAGCAGCCAAAAAGGTAGCCTCCGGGTTGAGCAAATCTGTTGATGATCTATCCAAGGCGGTGGCTGAGGTTCGCAAGGAGATACTGGATAATAATGCCAAGATAGTCAATGCGGTGAAAAAGACCCTGCCCAAGGTAAAGGACGCAGCGGTAGCGGAATTAAAGGAAAAGCTCCAACCGCTTGAGGAGGGTCTTTCCAGTATAAGGACTGGGCTTGAGTCAGAAAAGAAGGATGTAGCTGGACGAGCGGCCTCTATTGGCGCTGACGCAGGGAAACTGGCGCAGGGGTTGAACTCCAGGATTCGAGAGCTTGAAGAGGTTGTCGCCTCACAGAAATCGGCGTTGCTGGAGATTGGGGCCAAGATTCATGAACTTGAGAAAGGCGCCAGATAGTAGTGGATCAGTCGGGGCAAAAGGTTAATAGGCCTTTGGCCCCTTCTTTACATATAAACCGGTAATGCGTCCTGAACAGAAGGGCACAAACAAAAACTCAGAAGAAACTCTTGATTTCATCTGAATCGGTCAAACGGGCCGATAGGAATTTGGGCGATCCCTGCGAATGGATCGCCCTTTTTTTATGATTTAGCGTATGTGCCTGACTAGAGTTCGCGTATGGCTTCTTCGAAACCTTTAAGCGAGCCCTCAATTGTCTCGTCTGAAACGCAGTAAGCTATTCTGAAGAAACCTGGTCCTCCAAAGCCAACACCAGGAACCGTTAGTATGAGTTTTTCCCTCAGCCTTGCCACAAACGCGACATCATCCTCCAATGGTGATTTGGGGAAGAGATAGAAAGCGCCTTCAGGCTTAATTACATCATATCCGAAACCGGTCAGGGCATTGAACAGCCTGTCACGTCTGCGTTTGTAAATTGATACGTCCACGAGGTCTGTGAGATGATTGGCGACTGCACGCTGAATGAGGCTCGGGGCGTTCACAAAACCGAGTATCCTGTTGCATAGAACCAGACCGGCGAGAGTGTTTTCCGCGTCTTGCATGCCAGGATTCATGGCGATATATCCAAGGCGCTCACCGGGGATTGAAAGGTCCTTGGAAAAAGACGTCACCACCAGACTGTTTTCATAGGATTTCAAAATGCTCGGGACCGATGCTCCATCGTATATTATACCTCGGTAAGGCTCGTCGGATATCAGGACAATTGTTCGGCCAACTTCCTTGCTCTTGGCTCTTAGCATCTGGGCAAGATCATTGATCTGGTCAGCCGGATAAATCCTGCCGGTGGGATTGTTGGGCGAATTAATCAGCACTGCGGCAGTTTTGTCGGAGATGGCCGCCTCAATAGCTGAAATATCAAGTGAGAAATCAGGCTTGGTCGGAACCAGAACCGCTGATCCACCATGATTGTCGCAGTAGAAGACATATTCCACGAAGAACGGCTTGGGAATTACGATCTCGTCTCCGGGGTTGATCAAGGTCTTCAGGGCCACATTGAGGGCTCCACCGGCTCCGACCGTCATAACAATATTGGAGCCGTCTATGGCAAAGTCCTCATCCTGGCCTATCTTGCGAGCTATGGCGTTGCGTGTTTCGAGCAGGCCGGCATTAGGCATATAGCCGTGAACACCTGGAGCATGATCCCCTGCTGCCGCCCCAATGGCTGCCTTCAACTTGGAAGAGGGTTCAAGGTTAGGATTGCCCAACGAAAAATCAAAAACATTTTGAGGTCCGAACTGCTGTTTCAGTCGAGCCCCTTCCTCGAACATTTTCCTGATCCATGATGAGCGTTCCATGAAATCTGCTATCTTTGCAGATACGGGCATTTCTAAGTCCTCCGTGCCAGGCCGTCCCGAGTACAAACGAAAGCCCGGCTGAAATCTGCATCCAGTGTCCTAGCCGGGCTCTCGACCTTGCATCAGCCCTTTTTTGTTTCAAGGGTGACTTACAATAACATAAATTGCGCCAATAAGTCAAAGAATTTAAAACATTACTGGCGTGAGTCGGACTATGAGCGCCTGAACAAATTACACGGGATGTGTAGTGTAATGACATAAAATAGTTTATATTGGTAAAAGTCTCAAGAAATTTTGGTATTTGATTATCATGTCGGCAAAAGCGTTCCTAAAAGCGTCTATAATTATCTGCATCATGGCCTTTGTAACGTTCTCAACCCCTCATTCTGGTGCGTCCGCCTCATCAACTGAATTTGAGATGGCCTCCAATGCCATCAGGGAAGGCCGTCTCGATAATGCCATCAAGCTCCTGGATTCATATATCGCCAGGAATCCGAGGTCATATGCAGCTCATATTAATAGAGGCTCAGCGCTCTTCTATTCCGGCTATGTTTTCAGGGCTGTCTCAGACTGGCATAAGGCCAAAAACCTCGCTCCACTGTTCGCCTATGGGGTGTTCACCGGCGAAATAGTCTGGCAATCAGCTCCAAGAGGTCGTTATCTCGACTATGTGGCCTCGATCGAACTTTACCCCGACCATGTGGCTACTGTGAACATGCTTGGTGTAACTTTTCTGGATTTCGGAATGACGGACAAGGCACTCGAGCTTTATCGGAAATCCTCGGAACTGACATCTAACCCCCTATTCAAAACAGACCTCGAATGGTGGGTTTATACCCTTAATCCAACCGAAAAACCTCGCCCGAGATGAACGCCAATTACCTTGTGCTCAGGCAGTCCAGGCCGGTGCAAGCAATCCGATTAATCCTGTCTCAAAAAGTCGTTGAATTTAGCTTGACTTGCATGGCCTTTAGGCATAGTTTAGATGATTAACTTTTCGTGTCCGGGAGTATAGCAATTGAAAGGCCGAATAGAAATTGACAGGGAACGGTGCAAAGGCTGCGGGCTGTGCATGACAGTGTGCCCTAAGAAAACAATCGGGATTTCTGCGAAACTCAATACCAAGGGTTATTATCCCGCGGAAGTCGTAGAGGGCGGTAATACTGACTCTGAGAAGTCAGGTTGCACCGGCTGCTGTTTATGCGGCTTGATTTGCCCCGATGTGGCTATTGAAGTTTACCGCGAAGAAAAAGAGTAATCCAACGATTAATTGTCTAGCGAGGAAAACATAATGTCCGCCAAAACTCTCATGCGGGGAACGCATGTATTGGGTGAGGCTGCCATTCGATCTGGATGCAGGGCTTATTTTGGGTATCCTATCACTCCACAGAATGAGCTTCCAGAGTATATGGCGTCAGAATTCGCTAAACGGTCTGATGGAGTTTTTGTTCAGGCCGAAAGCGAAATAGCCTCTATTAATATGGTCATTGGAGCTTCGGCCACTGGCGCCCGGGTAATGACCTCCTCATCGAGCCCTGGTGTTAGTCTCAAGCAGGAAGGTATATCATACCTTGCAGCGATGGAGCTTCCGGCAGTCATAGTTAACATGATGCGTGGTGGCCCAGGCCTGGGCAACATAGCCCCTGCTCAGGGTGATTACTTTCAGGCGACCAGGGGTGGCGGTCATGGAGACTACCGTGTCATCGTCCTTTCCCCGGCCTATGGCCAGGAAATTGCCGACATGACAAGGCAGGCCGTCGATCAGGCCGACAAATACAGAACGCCCGTAATGATCCGTGGTGACGGCATGATGGGACAGATGATGGAGCCGGTCGTGTTCCCTGAACCAATTGATCCAGCCTCTCTGCCAGTCAAGGAATGGGCTCTTACCGGCGCAAAGGACCGACCAAGTAGGATCATCAGGTCATTGTGGCTTGATCCTCCAAAAGAGGAAGAACTTAACTGGCGTCTGATGAGAAAATATGAAGCCATCACCGAAGAGATATCCGATCAGGAAGCCTATCTGTGTGAGGATGCCGATATAGTCATAGTGGCCTATGGCACCGCTGCCCGAATTGCCAAGGGCGCTGTTCACAGGGTCAGAAGCCATGGCGTCAAGGCCGGTCTATACCGACCCAAGACCCTATGGCCGTTCCCCGGTAGCTTGCTAGCCTCGATGAGCAGGGACCTCGACAACATAGTTGTTTTCGAGATGAGCGCCGGTCAGATGGTTGAGGATGTGAGGCTGTCGGTTGAGGGTAAATGCCCTGTCACATTCTACGGTCGTCCCGGTGGTGTGGTTTCGACACCGGAGGAGATATCAGGAGTGCTCACCAGTGTTAGCGCTGGAAAAGCTAAAAAAAGCGCCTGACGGCAAAATTGACAAAAACAAGCCAGAGTCACAAGGAATTTCTGTCTTTTCGCATAGACATACGGGGGTCTTAGACGTGAAGAAAATATTCAGCCGACCCAAATCGCTCAAAGATGTTCCTTTCCATTACTGCCCGGGATGCGGGCATAGTGTCATTCACCGTCTGGTGTGTGAGGTAATCGATGAGTTGGGTATTCAGGACAGGACTATCGGTGTTCCACCGGCCGGATGCGCCGTGCTGGCCTACAACTATTTTGACTTAGACATGTGCGAAGCGCCTCACGGGCGTGCTGCGGCCGTGGCAACCGGTATAAAGCGCATGTTGCCTGATCATGTAGTGTTCACCTATCAGGGTGATGGGGATATAGCTGCAATCGGAACAGCGGAAACCATTCATGCGGCAAACCGCGGTGAGCGTGTGACCTGTATATTTGTGAACAATGCGGTATATGGTATGACAGGCGGCCAGATGGCCCCCACAACATTACCCGGTCAGGTCACCACTACATCACCAGGTGGCAGAAAGCCACTGAGGGATGGAAACCCTCTCGACCTAAGCGCCATGCTGGCGTTGGCCGCAGGAAGCGTATTTATCGAACGGACCACAGTTGCAAACCCCAAAGGCGTCAACAGGACTAAAAAAGCCATAAGAAAAGCATTCCAGGCCCAATTGGATGATAAAGGCTTCTCGCTGGTGGAAGTTCTGTCTCCCTGTCCGACCAACTGGAAAATGAGCCCGGTCGATTCCATCACTTGGGTTGAAGAAACCATGTCAAAAATTTTCCCCATACAGGTGATCAAGGATGTCGCTTAAGATTATTTTTTCCGGTTTTGGTGGTCAGGGAGTGCTAATGATGGGATATGTCCTGGCATACGCAGGTATGAATGAGGACAAGCATGTAACCTTCCTCCCGTCATACGGGGCTGAGGTGCGCGGAGGCACCGCAAACTGCACTGTTGTGGTTTCCGATGAGGAAATAGCCTCTCCTATAGCTTCTTCACCCGAATTCGTAGTGGCAATGAATTATCCGTCAATGGTTAAGTATCAGAACATGGTCAAATCCGGAGGCACCATGTTTTTGAACAGCGACCTTATAACTGAGGCGCCGTCTCGAGAGGATATAAACCTCTGCAAGGCCCCGGTCAATACCCTCGCCCACGACATGGGCGCAGACAGATCTCTCAACATGGTCATGCTAGGAATAGTTGCCGCCACCACCGGTATGGTTTCGAAAGAGGCCTTGCTACAGGCTATAGAGAAGGTGTTGCAAGGGAAGAAACAGAGCCTGATCGACATGAACCAGAAGGCGCTGGAAGCCGGTATGAAATATGTGGCAGACAACCAATAGATAGAACGATTGTTTCGGCGTTACATTATGTTTATGGGAGGCTACGATGAAAACTGTTCAGGAGTTGGCAGTCGAGTTGAAAAACATACCTGGAGCCCTATCGGACGTGGTAGAACTGCTATCCTCAACCGGAATCAATATACTCGGTCTCAGCGCCAAGGTCGAAGGTGAGGTGGGGCTGGCCAGCCTGGTATGTAATGACCCTTCCCGGGCGGCCAATGTGCTAGAGACCGCAGGATACAAACTGGGAACTCATGAGATTCTTGCAGTGGAGGTTCCCAATCACCCCGGCGCACTGAGCGCTATTCTAAAACCCTTGAAAATGGCTTCCGTCAATGTGGAGAATATCTATTTCCTCAAAGGCTCCCTGGTGTTGGGGGCTGTCCAGATCCTCGCGCTCAGGGTCAATGACCTCGGCAAGGCCTCCAGGGCGCTATCCGAAGAGTGGATAAGACTGCTTGGAAATGAAGTTTATGATCTGTGATCTCCCGTGATTCGATACTGATGCATGGGCTCTTTTAAGAACAAAAGAGCCTTGGCGGCGGCGGTAAAGTTATTTTCTTTCGGGGTTATGTCCCAGAGTCCTGTTCAGGAAATTCACCATCCTCTCAAAAGCGTCAAGCAAGGCAGGCTTCATATACCTGTTCTCCGTCCTCAAGTCATAATAGATGTTGAACATGTGCTTCTGGTCCGCGTAGATATTCACCTCATACGGCCTCATGCTGGTTTTTAGGTTCCACGCCAGTTCTTTGGCATATTTCACGTCGTAAACATCATCCTTTTCCCCGTGAAATATCTGGATGGGCGGCAGCCTGAATGGCTCATAGGGCATCACCCATGGCCATCCCCCGTAATTCCACACAACCGCTTTTATCCGTGGATCCTTGCAGGCGTATGCCAAAGCGGCGTTTGCAGGTTGCGAGAAACCCGACAGGGCTATCTTGGACCTGTCGACCCAAGGTGAAACTTCCAGAAAATTCACGGTAGCCCGAATGGTCTTTAAATACCACTGATTGCCAAAAAGCAGTTTGGCTCCCACTGCGCCCTGATTAAAACTACCGAGCATGTAGCCCGCTCCACGATCCCAGTCCCATGCGCCAGGAGTCATGTCCTCCGGGTAATTGGATGGATCGATCAACGCCACCACGTAATTACGGTCGGCCAGTAACTGGCAGTGCTCGTGATACTGCGCAATTTTTGTCCCGCCAACACCTACTCCCACAACCACCCCTGGAACAGGTCCCCTTAAGCCTGATCGTGGGAAAAACATGTAGACAGGAAGCCTGGAGTCCTTTTCAAGGGGTATTTCAACCCTCAGGTAAGCCTCGGACTGTCCCGGGAAAAAGAACGTCAGCGCAAACAGAGCCAATAATAAACGTGTAATGAATAGTAATGGGCTTGGTTTCAAGTATATCTCCATTAGTTAGGGTGAACCGTTATCAACGCTCCCAAAGGTTTGCGGCATCGGTCTCTAACCTTAGCGCAAAACATGAGATTAAACTGTCATGTTATTGATTTCTTATATAAAAATATCATTAAAATCAATTATTGTCAAGTAATTCAATATTGTTACCGTGTATCAGGCCTTAGTCAATATTGTTGAAAAGCGTCCCGAAAAATATTACTATGAAAGGGTGTCGATCTTGGATTAATACCCCCAAACAAATCATCAATTCGTCAGGTCACCAGTGGGATTACGCGGATTCTGTTAAACGATGACCGGCCAGTCTCTTGCCAGGAGGCATCATGGATAACTTCGCAAAGCCTTATCAGCCAAAGAACAGGGTAAGGGTCGTAACAGCAGCTTCATTATTTGATGGGCATGACGCGGCTATCAACATCATGCGCAGGATATTGCAGGCTTCGGGCGCAGAAGTCATTCACCTTGGTCATAACCGATCTGTCACGGAGGTAGTAACAGCGGCGGTTCAGGAGGACGCCCAGGCCATAGGTCTTAGTTCATATCAGGGCGGACACGTTGAGTATTTCAAATACACTGTTGATCTCCTGAAACAGTTCGGCAGCACCCATGTCCGAGTTTTCGGTGGCGGTGGCGGGGTTATAGTGCCTGAAGAAATTCGTGAGCTTGAAGCTTACGGGGTCACGAAGATATTTAGTCCGGAAGACGGCAGGAAGTATGGACTGCAGGGCATGATAAACCAGTTCATAGAGATGTCGGATTTCCCCGTGTCTGATGGGCGTCTCGAATGCGACCCCAGGGAACTCTGTCCCTCCAAATGGCGTGATATATCCCGACTGATATCCTGTATTGAGGTGGCCAAGGAAAAGGGGCCGGACTGCATCAATGAAGTCATGGGGGCTGTTGAGTCTGCAAAAACCGACAAAATCATCCCAGTGCTCGGCATAACAGGC
The DNA here is from genome assembly GCA_937915285.1 of uncultured Desulfomonile sp. Classification (GTDB taxonomy): domain Bacteria; phylum Desulfobacterota; class Desulfomonilia; order Desulfomonilales; family Desulfomonilaceae; genus CAITZA01. The sequence continues at coordinate 8,924 of CALDNG010000079.1, forward strand.
ACAGGAGGAGCAGGTAAGTCGTCTCTGACGGACGAAATTGTTCTTCGATTCCTCAATGATCAGAAGGATAAGACTGTAGGAATAATTTCCGTTGATCCCACCAGGCGAAAGACAGGAGGAGCCCTGCTCGGTGACAGAATAAGGATGAACTCGATCCACACCGATCGTGTTTATTACCGATCCATGGCGACCAGAAGCCAGGGGATGGAAATCCCGAATCACATGGCCGAATCTATTGAGGCCCTAAAGGCGGCCGGGTTCGATTTCATCGTGGTCGAGACAGCCGGAATAGGGCAGGGTGATGCGGCCATTGTGCCGCTCGTCGATGTTTCTCTATACGTAATGACATCCGAGTTCGGAGCCCAAAGCCAACTCGAGAAAATTGATATGCTTGATTTTGCTGACCTCATCGCTGTTAACAAATTTGATCGACAGGGTTCTGAAGACGCAATTCATGACGTCCGAAAGCAGGTTCAGCGTAACAGGGCCGATTTCTCAAGGGCTCCCGAAGACTTCCCCGTCTATGGATCAATAGCCTCCAGGTTCAATGACGATGGTGTAACCGGTCTTTATTCGGCTATAGTTGAAGCATGTGTTGAAAAGACTGGAGTCGAATGGCGCACTTCATGCCGTCCCACTCCCGACAAGAAGCCCTCATCCAAGACCATTATCATACCGATTGAACGGGCGGGCTATCTTTCCGAGATATCGGACACTGTCAGAAAATATCATCGCTGGGGATCAGATCAGTCGGAACTTGTCAGGAGACTATGGCATCTCGATGAAGTGGAAAAGGAGTTGCTGTTCGGCGGAGGATGTGATTCCACCGATGCGCTCAAGGGTATCAAGTGTCTGCAGGAGGATATAGAAAAGAAGCTCGATCCCAGGGCCTTGAGGCTTATTGGCGAATGGGAGGACATTAGGCAGGCATACTCAGGCGATGACTATGTCTTTGAAGTTAGAGGCAGAAAGATCCCGACCAACTTGAAGATCAAGACGTTGAGTGGTACCATGATGCCTCGCGTCTCATTGCCCAAATTCACCGACCAGGGCGAACTCCTGCGCTGGAGACTGAAAGAGAATCTTCCTGGTTTGTTTCCTTACACTGCCGGTGTTTTTCCTTTCAAACGCCAGGATGAGGATCCAACCCGTATGTTCGCGGGAGAAGGTGATCCATTCAGGACCAACCGCCGATTCAAGTACCTGTCTGCGAACAGCCCTGCCAAAAGGCTCTCTACAGCTTTTGACTCAGTGACTCTCTATGGACGTGATCCTGACGAGAGACCGGACATCTACGGAAAGATAGGCACCTCCGGTGTCTCTATCTGCACCCTGGACGATGTGAAGGTCCTTTATTCGGGTTTCGACTTGAGCGCACCCAATAACTCGGTTTCAATGACTATTAACGGACCGGCCCCCATAATGCTGGCCATGTTCTTCAACACTGCCATTGATCAGAAACTCGATAGTTTCAGGGAAGAGACTGGCAGTGAACCCACTGCCGAACAAAGGGCAAGGATTAAGGCAGATGTGCTCAGTTCCGTCAGGGGGACCGTTCAGGCGGACATACTCAAGGAAGATCAGGGGCAGAACACGTGCATATTCTCTACTGATTTCTCACTAAAAATGATGGGAGACATTCAGGAGTATTTTATTAAGAACAACGTCCGGAATTTCTATTCTGTTTCCATATCCGGATATCACATCGCCGAGGCCGGCGCCAATCCCATCACACAACTCGCGTTTACACTAGCTAACGGTTTTACATATGTTGAATACTATCTGTCGCGTGGAATGAAAATAGATGATTTTGCGCCAAACCTGAGCTTCTTCTTCTCAAATGGTCTTGAGCCTGAATACAGCGTCATAGGCAGAGTAGCGCGACGGATCTGGGCTATCGCCATGCGCGACAAGTATAGTGGTAATGAGAGATCCCAAAAACTAAAATACCACATTCAGACTAGCGGAAGATCGCTCCATGCGCAGGAAATCCAGTTCAACGACATAAGAACTACTCTGCAGGCCTTGATTGC
>CALDNG010000080.1 GCA_937915285.1 uncultured Desulfomonile sp.
TGCTCATGGTGAACAGGGATTCCCTGAAGATAATGTTGGCCGAGAGGGCCTCTGCATTGGTTTCAGGAAATCCGCCTCCTATATAAAGTCCGTCAAGATCTGGTAGCGCCTGATCATGAAGGGCGCTCAATTCGATGAGATCCGCTCCAGCCGCTCTGAGGGCGTCCAGATTGTCGTTGTAGTAAAATTGAAAAGCCGAATCGCGTAACACACCGATTCGAACTCCAGTTTCACAAGAGCTAGATTGTTGTCCATGGTGCGGCAAAGCCTCCACAGTCAATGGGAGGGCCTTAGCAGCAACTTTTAAGATAGCGTCAATGTCAACGCTCTCCGAGATTACGGTCTCCACCTGACTTATGAGATCAAATGCTGCCGGGTGCTCCTCGATGGGAAGAAGCCCCAAATGTCTCTGAGGAAAATTCTTCAGCGTCTGTTTGGCGATGTTTCCGACTGTCGGGATGGCGCATGCCGAAAATATCGCTGATTTAAGAATGTTTTCATGCCTGGGACCGGCTACTCTGTTCAGAATTACAGCTTCGAGCATTAGTTCCGGGTCCATGATCTGACAGCCTTTTGTAAGGGCTGCCGCAGTACCGGACATTTTAGACCCCTCTACAATTAACGCTATGGGAGATTTGAGTTTTTTGGCCAGTTCTGCAGTGCTGTATGCCCCTGTCGAATCTACCCCGTCAAACAAACCCCTGGCGCCCTCAATCACAGCTATGTCAAACCCAGCAGATCTTCTTGCAAACGAATCAACAATCACTGCGCCTTCCATCATGTATGAATCCAGATTGTAGCACGGTGAACCGGCGGCCAATCCCAACCAGTTGGCGTCTATATAGTCCGGCCCCTTCTTGAACACGGATACCTTGAATCCACGTCTCCTGAGCGCCGCAACCAACCCCAAGGTGACCAGTGTTTTTCCTGCCCCCCCTTTTAGCGCCCCGATCATAATTCGGGGTATGTCACATCTCAATGATTTCATGCTCTGACTGATCTTCTAAGGTTGCTCCAGCATCAAGGCTGACGAAACAACATGTAGACTTCAAAAATGTGTTCAGGAAGATTCGTCTCGATTATATCGAAGTCCGGCGCGGAAGGGCTGAACGAAGCTACTGTCCCTTCAAACAACTGAGTCCATGCCACAAGGTCAAGCTTCCCGCATATTGATCTCAACTTTTCAGTGAAGCCGGATTCCAGGTTGCCAGACTGTTCACGAAATCTCAATGAGTCAAAAAATCCACGGACCGTGGATTCAAGAAATCTTTTTGGAGCCCAGACCATTGCCCCGACGCCGTCGAGCCTGTCGACCCTGTTTCTGATAGTCAGATTGCAGAAAAATAGCAGGGCCGCTTCGCCGGGGTCCAGCTCGAAATCCTTTTCAGACTGTATTCTTGGAACATATTGTCTTATAGTTATGAGCCTTACTTCTATCCGAGGGCTTATCCGGACCACAAAATCCCCCGCAGCGTGATGCCACGGAAATATTTCACAGAAATTTTTCAAATCCAGATAATGAGTCAGAATATAGGCGACTTGACGGTAAATCTCGATGGAATCCAATTCCGAAAGCAACTTCAATCCGTTTTCAACGTCCCAGACAACAACAGACAATTCTGCTTCATTCGGGAGTCTGGTTAGGTGAAATTCATGGAAATTATCAAACCACTCCCCTAAAAACAGGACCAGCGAGTCATTCTTTTCCGCATTCCGGAATTCTGCCTCATCGCTTATCCAGAATGGTTTGGGAATGAAAGTTCCTTTGCCTGTTTGGTGGAAGTAGTCAAGCAGGTCAAAGTCCTGCCGCAGCCTTGATCTTCCCCGTTCGGTTATAGCGACATTCGCCACAAAACAAAAGGTTTTCCCATCAACCGTCACGCGAATCGAAGCAGGGTGGTAGTCACTTCCACTTTTTTCCGCAATAATGTCAATTTCCGATACGTGGCCAGGTTGAGCGTCTGATCGCCTGCAGATTTCATCCAGTATCTGGGGCCACCTGCTCCTCACAAACGCCTCTATGAATTCGATGTACTGTCTGTAGGTAACTCCACCGGAATAAGACTTGCCCGAATGGGGTCTTGACGTCGAAATACTTCTGGAGAGAATCTCCTCGCCAAATTTCTTTCTGGCGCCTTGATCGAAATAAAAATGTCTGAATCGAGGAGTGCGGGCACAGTTATGGGTCATTGATAAAATTCCCGTAATTTCAGAGTTGGAATCGCGCTATTTTGTTACGAGCATAATGATCAAATTTAACATGGAGTCAAGAAGGCTTTTAGAGCATTCAGACTATAGCGTACTTTGTGTTTTTCTAACTTGAAAAGGGGATGGACTGATATTTTTCGCGTATATCAGGCTCATTCATATCGAATCTCGTTGATTTGCGCGAATTTTTATACTATGTTGCAGGATGCGTAAGGTAGCATTCTTAGACCGCCAAACATGATTCGAACAGACGGCAAATTAAGATCAGGATTGAGTCGCACAGGGGTTATTTAGCGTAAATGTTGGGATTTTTCTCTTGACTTGACCTGGATAATTGAATTAAATTCGTTCGAATCTACGTTCAGGTGGCCCTAACCATTTGTGCCATAAGCATCTTACCGTAAAATCGGAGTCATAGTCACCGAGGAGAGCCTCACGAAGTTGGGACTTTCCAAGGGTAATATTTTTTTTGGCAGGCGCTACATTAAAACGCGAAGAGTTAAGATTGAGCAGACCTAAGTAGAGAGGAGGAACCTTTTATGGGAAAACACAAAACC
>CALDNG010000081.1 GCA_937915285.1 uncultured Desulfomonile sp.
CTGGCGATGGGACTCGAACCCGCAACCTGCTGATTACAAATCAGCTGCTCTACCGGTTGAGCTACGCCAGCAAACGGCTCCTCTATGAAAACAAAATATTTATACTAAAAGAATAAGGCTGTCAAGCGTTTTGTTTAAGGAGTCAGAAAATACTTGGAAATACATGCTCACCATAACATGTAAGCTACCGAAAGAAAACCGGCAAAAATAAAATTGATATCAGTGACCGCCTCAAGGAACAGCCTGTCCACAAGATTCTTTTTCAGAAGAATCCTGAAGAGGGCATAATTGTATGCAAGGCTGAGCATCAGACAAAAGGAAACAGCCGAGGTTAGGCCGGTAAGTCCCGACAACAGTAGCAGGAGCCCTAACAATAAGAGAATCCGGTTCAGGAGTTTTCTCGTATTCTCGACTCCGAGCAGGATGGGTATGGTCTCTCTCCCGACTATTCGGTCACCCTGTATGTCGAGAAGGTCCGACAAGGCTGTTCTCCAGAAGACAAGTCCAAAAGCAAAGGAGAAGGTGACCAGGAGGCTTAAAATTCCCGGGTGATAATCGAAGTCTAGTAGAGGAACAACAACTGCTACCATGGCCCAGCCGGTAGCAACCAGCGGTGTTTTTGCCCCGGGCAGGTCTTTTAGTGAGCGCCAGTGTGTAAATGGGAACCTTAGGAGCCTCGTTGCGGGCAGCGAATAGAGCAATCCTGTTACGGTCATCAAGGTTAGGGTCATTCCTGATACAAAGCTTACACTGAAACACAGCGCTATGGCCATGAGGCCCGAAATAGACCCGATGATGGTCAGGGCAACCTCATGTCTTATGTAGAACGACGCGATCTCGGGAGTATTGAATCGGACAGCGCCGGTTCGTTCCTGTAATCGATTTAGCAGATGCATTGAGAATACAAACAGCGCAGAAACAGCAGGAGACATCCAGGTCAAAGGTTCAGACAAAAGGGTCTGGGAGGCAACCGTTAAACCCGCCCCTGCCAGGGCCGCCCAGCCGTATATCATGACGGAGATGTCCCCGTACCTTCTGAGCCGTGACAGCCAGTCCCCACGACTAGCCATGTCTATGTGCTTTAATTTCTCTATGACCTGCCTTATCTGCCAGTTGGGTGTGCTGGCGCCAGCGGTAACTCCGACAGTTTCCAGCCCTTCCAGGTCCAAGGAACTGAACTCCTCGTCGGTTTCAATATGCATCACCGGCTTCCCGCGATCCGAGGCCACCTTTGCTAAACGCTGAGTATTTCCAGATCCCTTTCCGCCAACAACTATGACCATATCGGCCTCTAAGGCCAATTGCTCTACTTCAGCCTGTCTCTTCCTGGTAGAATCACAAATAGTGTTGTAAACCTTGATTTTTGCGCCCACCGATTCGAGCGCTCCCACTACAGCCTGGAGAGTTCTGGGTTCCTGGGTGGTTTGAGCTACCACGCAAACTGTTCTGTCAAGAGGAACGGAATTGATGAGGTCCGACATTTCGGGACCTGAAATAACCAAAGATCCGGCTGATGCAAAGCCCCTGAGCCCCATAACTTCCGGATGATCCTCGTCCCCAACAATCACGCAAAAATGGCCCATACCCGCATGCTTGCGAATAAATGCCTGAACCTGGGAAACCCTCGGACAGGTGGCGTCAATAATTGAAACTCCCTTTGACTCTAGCAGCTCCTTTTCCTGGGGAGATATTCCATGAGCCCTTATTATGACAGTTCCTCCCTGAATTTCCTCAATAGAATTGACCTGACAGATTCCCTTTGAGGCCAGTAACTTCAGGGTCTGGGGATTATGGATGAGTGGACCATAGGTGACGATTGGTTGAACCTGCGCTTCTCTCTGAAGATCAAGCGCCATCTCCACTGCCCGTCTGACCCCCATGCAAAATCCGGCTGTCCTGGCCAATCGAATTTTCATGTTCGGAGCACCGAGCCTAAGGCTTGACCGCAACAACAGGAGCGGAAAGTATTAGTTTTATGGCAGGGATTCAAATTTTGTTACCACCCCTAGACGACCACAGTAATAACGCTTACCACTCCAATCGATGTAATTAACGAATAGTGACTGGACATAGACGTATGTAGCCAGGGCAATGAAAGGAAGGACGGAAACCAGCCAGTAGAAAAGGGAAATCCTGTGCGGGTTGATTTGGTGAAGAACTACAAAAGCTCCGGTCAGGGCTACGAGACAAATAAACGCCGCAAATGACTCTAACCCAAAGGAAAAAGTCAGGAGCGATGACAAAAACACTAGCAGGGCCACTGCCGTCGCAGAAGCCAATAAATATTGTCCGACCATTGACAGAAGCCAAAGACCGGGATTAGTGAATTTCGGGAAAAGTATCTGCCGATGCAAGAAAGAGAGAAACCCTTTAAAAGTCTGGGAGGCCAAAGGTGTTTCCATGACGCTAACAGGTGAAAAGAAAGGTCTAATACCAGCCTGCATCAGCAGGTTCCCCATGACAAGGTCATCCACTACGGTTCGACTCCAGTAAGACCTCACATCCAGAAGATCGAACAATTGCCGCTTAATGGCTGTAGACCCGCCCCAGGGCTTTGGTTCAATTGCTATCAGAAGTGATAGCATCGAACCGTAAATTGCCTGACAAACACCTGCAACCGAGACAGGCCGCGGATTGAATGTTCGAAATGTAGTAACTGCCAGGGCCCTTCCATTCCTGATAGGTCGACTCAAAGACGTAAGCCAGTCTCGCTGGGCGATGCTGTTGCCGTCACAGGTCACCAGGATCCCGACGTCCTGATGAAGCCTTCCTGACGCGTAGGATAAACCATGATTCTTCTGCCCACACAACTCTGTCCGGCCAGAAATCAAAACCTCGGCATGATCGTATTGCCGTGACAGTTTATGAAGCAATTCACTGGAACCGTCAGTCTCATCCTCAATGATGAAGCTGACCTTGTAAGATGGGTAATCCTGTTGCAGCAAAGATGAGAGAACAGTTTCCTGTTGTTCCGAACAACCCTTTATGGGTACCAGAACCTGTATTAGCGGCATGGACTGACCGGATTCCGATTCAGGACGAACCCTACCGGCCAGATACAGTCGCAAAAGGCCAAAAATCAACAAAAAAACGACCAGGACGGTCGTTATAATGAGTAAGGCAAAAATCAACAATACTTTTTCCTACGCCCCTGTTCTTGATGAACTACCCCATGAAACAGGGATAAAGGCATCTTATCGATGCCATATGGAAAATCAGTCGTCAGCCTACTGAGTCACGCTAATCTTGACATTACAGGTAAGGCCGTCCTTGATGCGCCCTTCCATGTTGTCGAGCAGACACTCTATCTCATAATCCGCAGGCGATTCAAGCGCCGGGTTTCTGCTGACCCAAGGAATCCGACTAACCTTACAAGGGAATCTCTTTTCCGGAATGGCGTCAAATGTTACAGATCCGCGGTCCCCTGTTTTGAGTTTAACCAAATCCAGTTCGTGAACCTTGCATCTAACGATCATCGGATGGGTGGTGGCCACGGTTAAAACAGGAGAGCCAGCATTGAGTTCACTATTGACCCTCAATTCCGGAGAAAGCCAGATCACCTGACCATTGATTGGCGCAGATATGAAAGCTACGTCCAGGGGCAAATCGGAATTATTGTAAACACGCTTGGTCTGATATTCAAGCAGATCCAAATCCCGCTTTTGCTTGTTTTCCATGAATTTGAGGTCTTCCTCAGTTTTTCGAATGCCGTCTTCGGCCTGTTTTATGGTTTTCTGAACCTCAAGCACCTGCTTGCGGGAGCTGTCAGTCTCGCGTTCCTTGTTCGTAACTCCCTCTGCCTCAGCGAGCCCTTTGGATTGAAGGGACCTAATATCCGCAAGTTCCTGTTCAGATCTCTCAAGGGCCATTTGTTTAACCGGCAATGAGACCTTGACGAGTTTTTCGAGGTTGATCTGTTGATCGTACAAAGCGTTCTTGAGACTGATTACCTGCGACGGGAAAAGTATCTGGTGGACCTGCATCATGGACTGGCGATCGAGCTTGTATTTGACCAGGACGGCATCCTGGGTAACCGGCTGACCTTCCTTGGCGTCTATGCTAATGATCTCGCCTCCGTAAGGAAGCACAATTCTTCTCTGTAGATCCGAAAAACTCTTGCCTCTGAAAATTATCTCAGCCTCAGACTTGGCGTCGGCGATTTGCGGCACGATGGCGGCCTTGGCGGGCACAGGGCTGGATACTGCCTTCTTGGGTTCCTGCGTCACCACCAATAAAACCAGAGAGGCTACCGCCACTATACTGGCCAGAAGCACACCATAGGCTTTGGCCCTTGGTTTGGGCTTGTCAGTATCGAATTGCGGCATTGTACTTGTTTAAACCTCCTGCCATGGTAGCCAGATCAATAAGTTCAAAAACCCTGTTTTGCAGGTCGTTGGCAACATTCAGATGAGCCTCGACCGTCTTTATTCTCTGATCTGAATATTCGCCGTAATCCATGGTTCCGGACTTATACAGAATAGCCGCTTTCTCTTCCGCAAGGTCCGCTAGTTTAGCCTGTTCACGAGAGAGAGATGACTGTTCACCGGTTGATTCGATCTCACCACGGATTTTCTTGAAATCACTGTAAAGTTTCTCGGAAAGTTGCTTTCTGTCTATTTCAAGCTGCTGGGCTTTGAATTTCTGTCTGGATATATCCCTCACCCTTTTGAAGCCGTCCCACAGGATGTAATCCAAACCGAGGGCCATGTTAACACCTGAGGTCGTGTTGGGTGTGTTCTTGTTATCCGTGAAAACGAACAAAGGTTTGGGCACGAGTTGCAAATAGGCGCCCGTGACCATAACCGACTGGGCCTGCTCCTTTTTGGCAGCCATTTTCAGTTTGATGTTTCGGCCCTGAATGTCGGCAAACGTCATCCAGCGACCGTTGAAGCCGTTCAATATCTGGTTGGCCGCGTCCCTGGTATCCAAGGGTAGGTGATAGTCGTGGTGATACCCCATAAGCGATTTCAGAAGCGATATCTTCTGATCCAGTTCCCTCTCCAGACTTTTGACCTTGAGTTGTTGAGCCTTCAGCGAATTGGTCCATGACTGGAGGGTGAAGGAATCGGTATTGCCTTGATCAAATTTGCTCTTTCCGAAGTTCACCTTATTGTTGTGAATAGCCAGAATCTGTTTTTGTCCACGAATCGTCGACTGCAGTGTGTTGACGCTGTAAAAGAGCTTGGCCATCTGAGCGACATTCTCGGAGATCTTGTCAAAGTGGGCCAGTTTCGCCAAATCCACAAAAATCGATTTTGCCCTGATCTTGATCAGCGCTTCATAAGGATTCCAGTTTGTCATCTGGAACTGAACGTTAAACTTTGAGGGATTCGGATTGTTTGCGTCGTCCGTCCTGATGAAGTAGTAGCGGGTCACCAACTGGAAAGTTGGCATCAATTCAGAATGAGCGTCCTTGAGGTCTATGGATGCAACCTGAATATCAAGTTTGTTCGATAACAGCGATTCTGAATGTACGAACGCATATCTTACGCATGTCGGGAAATCAAAATAGCCGAAGGGATCATTGGACTGTGATCCGGTGTTGGCTAAGGAGTTGGAACTGAGGAACACCAGGGATAGCAGCGTCAGCAATAGTAGTAGGGGCGACACCGGGCGAGACAGGATGCCTGGCCTGAGAAACCCCAGAACAACGCTTCTTTTGCAATTAATTGCACTTTGGTGTAAAGCGCTCACGCTTGTTCCATACCCTGAAGCCCTTTAAGAAGTTACTCGAAGGGCTAAATTCAATTAATCGTAAATACTGAATTATCTATAAACTATGAAAAAACTGATTTTCTGCGGTAAGTATATCCAAGAAGGCAATTATTGTCAACGAAGTTTTGCGCATCAGACGTTTCCTGGGGGGTTGGCAGGCCTCTGGTTCATGAATAACAGGTAAACCTCCGCCAACATAAGAAATACTGACCGGTCAAATCAATCACGGATAGGTTGAATTATTTTTTTTACAAATCAGACTGAGTATTAAATTGTGACAATGGATATTACTTGACGCGCGACCATAGCTGGTCCACACCATTTTTTTCGGGGGTACGAGTGATCATAAAATCGCCCCTCACCCCATAGACGTACATATTGATCTTGACCTTGTTGGGCAGCGTGACTGAAATACTGTGGTCATCGTAAGACCAAACACCATCGATTCCGGAGGGGTAAGCTTCATTGAAAATTCTACAGGTCCCATCCTTCCTCAGGGTGATCAAAGATCGGAACGAAGGGTCCTTAAAACCGTTGGGTTTTTCGGCCAGGGGATTTTCTTCGGGAAGTTTCTCCCAACTGCCAATGACTGTCTGCCAGTCGAGATTGGTTTGATAAATCTGCTCAGGTGTAATACCACCCGAACCATCGGCGTTTGCATGGCACAAGACAAACAGGAGCCATGCTATCAGAAATCGTTTCAATATTTACACTCCGCTAGCGCTCGACAATCGACCGGGCGCCCCATGATAGCCAAGTCCAGGACATCGGACCGAGAGTATATCATCATTATGATCGGCCATACAGTCAGCCGTGATCAAAAAACCAAGGTTGTTGAAAAAAAACCATCATGGAAAGAGGGATTGAGAAATTACGATTAGATGTTACCTGAAGGCCTTTTTAAGACAATTATCCCAGGTTGTAGGCAGGTCTTTCCGCCAGGAAACCCGATTTGTGCGCCACGAGGTCACGCTCAAACCAATAAATCAAACATCAATAGTTTCAGGCATTAAATGATGTTATGCTAACTTGAATAGTGTTTTTCATAAGATCATACTTTCCAACTAAAATATAACTAGTCAACATCAATAATTTTCTTGACACACAAAATGTCGCATGATACGTCCCTGCGCCAGGGTTGATGTGGGGGTAAGTATCAACGCATTTGCTCAGCTTACACACTTTGGATGTGTATAGACCTGTCCCAATAAAGGAGGGTATGATGGTCAAGAGAATTTTAATTTTTTCACTTTGTTTAACGACGCTTATGATGGCGTCACTAGCTCTGGCGGGTGGCAAGATGGTGGCCCCGGCTGCTCCGATTGCTTGCGCTCCGGCGCCATGCGGTCCCACCGTGGGTCCGAATCCAGCCTATTGGGGTGACGCGCCATTCCCCGGACTTTGTGGAGGAGTTGTAGCCCTTCCATTTCTGGTAGTTGGAAGTCTGTTGGGTGGAAACACGGCAGCGCCTTATGGGGCTCCTGTTTACGGCGCGCCTGTCGCCAGGCCTTATGGACCTGCAGTTCCTGCTCCTGGCTGCGCACCGTATGCGCCACCAGCCTGTGGTCCGGTAGCCCCTGCCCCTTGCGGTCCAGCTCCTTACGGAGCGGGCGCTCTTGGAGGCGGTTTGTTCGGTGGGTTGCCTTGTCTTGAACTTTGCTCCGGAATTCTCGGTGGCCTCGGTGGTGGACTCGGTTTTGGCTTATAAGATGGATTTAAGGGCTGATCCAGGGTTTCAGGCGAACAAAATTATCTAAACCAGGCATTTCATAGCGAACTAATCAAAAAGTAATAATCCTTCCAATCCTTCGGGGACTTTTAGTCCCCGTTTTTTTGTTCTATAAAAACCTCAGATCAAAGGAAGGCTTTATCTTGACAGTTTGGGGCCTTTAAAACTCGGACAGGATATAATAGTGTTAGGATCATGGAATTACCGGGAAACATGGCCAAATCGGAGCGTCTTGAGGTTATAGAGGGTGTGCTGGAGAGACTTGTCTTCAGCCACAACGATCATGACTTCGTTGTAGCGGCGTTGTCCGTACCAGGGCGTTCAGACCCGGTAACCATAGTGGGTAGGTTAGCTCAGCCACATCCTGGAGAAACATTACTTCTAAAGGGAAAATGGGAGTTTGCCAAGAATTACGGGGAACAGTTCAGGTTTGTGGAGGCTGAAACCAAGGCGCCCTCGACCATCAAGGGAATAGAAAAATATCTTTCATCGAATCTCATCAAAGGAATTGGTCCGGAAATGGCGCGACGGATTACGGCCAAATTCGGTGAAAAAACTCTTGAGGTCATCGACACAACCCCCGATCAGTTGCTTCAGGTTTCCGGAATCGGAAAAGGTCGCGCAAAAATGATCTCCGAGGCATTTCAGGAACAAAGGGAGATCAGGGATGTCATGCTGTTTCTTCAAACTCACGGTGTTTCTTCGACTTACGCGTACAGGATATTCAAGAAATACCAAAAAAGTTCAATCGAGGTGGTGAAACGAAACCCTTATGTTCTGGCGACAGATATTAGGGGCATAGGTTTCAAATCTGCAGACCGGATAGCGGCCAGTTTGGGAATAGACCATCGCTCGCCTTTACGCGCCAGGGCAGGGCTAGTTCACACGCTTGACCTTGCCCAATCCGAAGGCCACACATATCTACCTCACCCGAACCTCATAGAAAAGGCAAGGATACTTCTTGGTGTTGAAAATAAGCTGCTGGAAAAAGCGCTGGTGGAATTGTCTAACAACCGGGAAGTAGTGATTCAGGATGGTCGCGTATACCTGGCTATGATGGCAAGAATAGAGGATTCGGTGGCCTCAAGAATTCGAGATCTTCTGGTTTCGCCATTGATATTTCCAAAAATTAACGTTGAGGCTGCAATCCAGTGGGTGGAGCGGCGAGAACAAATAGTATTGTCTGACGCTCAGAAAGAGGCCATCAGGACGGCTGTGCAGAGCAAAATTCTTATTATTACAGGAGGTCCTGGGACGGGAAAGACTACCTTACTCAACTCACTAATAAAAATCTTTGAAGCAAAGAACATCCGGACTCTTCTGGCGGCGCCGACCGGCAGGGCGGCCAAGAGACTCTCTGAGTCTACCGGTAGGGAAGCGAAGACGGTTCATAGACTGTTGGAGTATTCGCCAGGCGGCGGTGGGTTCCAGCGGAACTCCAGCAACCCACTGGAAGCTGATTTGGTGATAGTTGACGAAGTGTCGATGCTAGATATTCTGTTAGCCAACAATTTGCTGGGGGCCATCGATTCGGCGTCAAGTCTGATTCTGGTAGGCGATGCGGATCAATTGCCGTCTGTTGGTCCCGGAAATGTCCTGTCGGATCTCATAGAATCGGGTCAGGTCCACGTGATCCGCCTGGACACCATTTTCAGGCAGGCTCAGGAAAGTGACATCGTCGTAAACGCCCACAGGGTGAATCAGGGGCTGCTTCCGGAGAGAGACAGCCATGACGGGGAATTAAGTGATTTCTATATGATAGAGTCCGAGCAGCCCGAGGACATCCTGAGACTCATCAAGGAGTTGGTATCCACAAGAATTCCGAACCGTTTTAAACTAAATCCCGTGGATGATATCCAGGTCCTGACTCCTATGAACCGTGGGCAGGTCGGCACGGAGAACCTCAACAATGAACTCAGGCTACTGCTTAACCGGGGCGGAAAGGTCGTAAAGGGGGGGCGCTTCAGTGTAGGCGACCGGGTCATGCAAATCAGAAACAATTATGACAAGGAGGTCTTTAACGGCGACACAGGCATCATCGCATCATTTGACGAGAACTGGAATGAAGTGACGGTAGAGTTCGATTCCAGGCTTGTGACTTACCATGTCAACGAACTTGACGAGTTGGCGCTAGCCTATGCAGTCACCATTCACAAATCCCAGGGAAGTGAATATCCATGCGTGATAATACCTTTGAGCACCCAGCATTACGTCATGCTGCGCAGAAATCTGCTTTACACCGCCATGACCCGCGGTCGCAAGCTGGTAGTTATCATCGCCAACCCAAAGGCAGTTGAAATTGCGGTCGCAGAAAAGAATGTTGAGCGCAGATTTAGCGGTTTGACTGAAAAACTGCTTTCCAGTTCCTAACCCGATACGATTACTACTTATTTCCCCAAGTAATTTAATCTGTCCTGAACCGCCCTCTCGTAAAGCTTTAGGTAATCCTGAGCTGAACGATTCCAGGAAAAATCCCTCTGCATACCCCTAATCATTAATCGTTGCCAGATCTTAGGATCAGAACTGTATAAATCAAGGGCGCGATTGATAGCGTCCTCAAATTCAAACGCAGCAGGTGTGGTGAACCTGAAACCGGTCCCGGTATCGTTATCAGGATCAAATTCCTCCACAGTGTCCATCAGGCCACCTGTTGATCTAACCACCGGCACAGTTCCGTA
>CALDNG010000082.1 GCA_937915285.1 uncultured Desulfomonile sp.
CTTTGCATGATCAGCCTTGAAGCCGTCCATCATGACCGCAGTTTCCTTGGCCTTACCTGCCACAAACTGGACAATGTCCTTTACGAACGCCTTATTTGCCTTGTTCGTATTTACAGCCATGTCCATGCGGTCCCTGTGATAGCTGTTGAGCATATTTGAAATATTGTTAGATATGCCAGAAACAAACTGCACATTGGATTTTTTAGTTTTCTCGGCCATTTCGGCATGAGCTTTGTCAAAAGACTTGAGCATACCGGCTACTTCAGCATCAAGATTGCTAACGAACTTGGCTCTTTCTGCTCTCGTGCGTTTGGCCATTTCCATATTGGCCTTACGAAAACCGCTGCGGATCGTGGCAACCTCGGACTTCATCTCTTTGGTCTCTCGGTCCAACTGATTAGCAAAAATCTGGCGAGAATCCCTCAAGGCGACAATTTCGTCGCAAAGTCTGGTTACGTCGTCGGTCAGATTGCCCATTAGTCCTCCTTCTCTAAAGCGCCCGATACATTGGACGATCTTTCTAAAATGAGTAATCGCCGCTATAAAATCGGGCTAGCCTTCTGGACTCGGAGCTTCGGGGGCTGCATTTGGCCGCCCCCGGCGCATTAGGAGTCCGAAGAGGCTTCAGCCTTATGCAGGAGCGGCGGCGCTGGCAGTGAGACCGATAGCTTCAGCGTATTTCAGGTATGTCTCAACAGATGCGATCACGACCCTCGCCTCCACTGAGAGCAGCTCGATACCTACCAATGAGACCTTCGCCCAAGCGTCGATCACAATACCTTTGTCCAAGATCCTGTCGACAACCTCAGCGAGGCTCGATGAATCTGTAGATTTAGCTATCTTGGCCATTTCACCCTCCATTGTCTTTTTTAGAATTGCCTTCTCAGGCTTTAGATGTTTGGCATGCCGACCTTAGTTATTGCTATTTCCGTGCCATCTTGTGGCGCACCTTTTCCACCCATTCTTGCTTTCATTTTGTTACCCAGTCTTTAATCTTTAAATACTGAAAACTGGATGCATGAACTCCCAGGGGTTCGGCATTCCTAGCCCAAACCGTGATTCCATGAAGCACTGAGTTATCCAATATTCTAACAACTCAGACTCCATGTGGCTTGTTGGCAACTGATTAGTGGAACCTGATCTATGGAATTCATTCCACAGATATTGAGAAGGATACTCGAAAAAAGATTTGATGGTGATTTTCTAGAGCTTAATACGCGTAGCTTTTACGAGCGCAAGCAACTGGGCATGGTCGAATGGTTTGGCCACAAAATTAGAGATAAGATCGGCCGCCATGGCCTTTTTCATGTTGTCGTCGTCCTGGTAATAATAACCCGATATCATAATTATAGAGATTCCCGGATGGCTCTGCTTGATCTTTGTCGCTAGCTCCAACCCCTCCATGTCCGGAAGTTTGGCATCCAACAATGCTACATCGAATTTCTCTTCTGACAAAAGGGACAAAGCCTCCAAAGCATTGACAGCCTTTCTAACTACATATCCATGCTTCAAAAGCACGTTTTCTATAGCCCAAAGCATGTCGGGTTCGTCATCAATTATTATGATCCGGCCTAAATTGACTGACATTATTGCGCCCTCTTAAAAGGCTGGTAATTTGACAGTAAAGGTAGATCCATGTCCCTCAGAGCTGGTAACCTCTATTTTTCCCAAATGTTGTTTTACCACAATGCTATGACATATTGACAAACCTAATCCTGTCCCTTTACCAACTGGAGCTGATGTGTAAAAAGGATCGAATATCTTCTCGAGATTCCCTTTTGCGATACCTTGTCCTGTGTCTATTATCTGAATTATGATTTCCGAATTCGATTTGTCAACTTGAACCTTCAGAACTCCGCCTTCCGGCATTGAGTTGATACCGTTTAGAAACAGATTTAATAGGGCTTGCTGCAATAGATTCGAATGGCCTAACACCCATGCGTTCTCAATTGAAGATTGGAGATTAACAGACACTTTCTGGATCTTCGCTTGGTTAACCACCAATTTGATAGTGTCCTGAATTACGGGAATCAAGTTGAGATTTGTCATTTCCGTTGTTGACGACGGCCTGGCAAATCTCAGCAGATCCTGAATTATTGTAGAGGCCTTTTCTATCCCTGTCAGGATTTTCTGCACGCATGTTGCTTGAAAATCCCGTGATAAGTCCTCCTCCAATAGAAATTGAGCCGCTGAGTAACTGACCGCCAACGGATTCCTAATTTCATGGGCTATACCGCCAGCCATGACCCCCAGAGCGGCTAACTTTTGCGACATCAAAAGCTGCATCTCGAGTTCGCGGCGCTCACGAAGATCACGGCCTATAGCCACAATTCCTACCGATGAGCCTGTCTCATCCTGCATTCCAGAAAAAATCCAACCTATGGGCAGTCTCTGATTATTTTTGGTCCTGATATCCCATTCCCCAGTCTCTGATTTATCTTCAAACCTCACGTTTTTGAAAACCTGAGTCATCTGTGTTCTGTTCTCGGTTGGAACCCAATCAAAGAACTGCGTTCCACAAACCTCGTGGGATCTGAAACCTGTGATCTTCTCAGCGGCAGTGTTCCAAGTAAGTATCACTCCAGATGAATCTGTCGACATTACGATGTCAGCCGCGCTTTCAACCACTCCTGCTAGCCGACGCTGAGCTCTCAATACCTCATCGCTCAATCGAAGTTGTTCAGTGACATCGTCCATCAAAAGCATCACATGTTCCACCTGATTGTTCCAGGAAAATGGAAGGATGCTGTAATAATATACCCTTAACGGAACACCGGGGGCACGGTAAGTCATACGACCGCCACGAATCGCTTGATTGTTCTGAAATGTTTGTCGGACTTTACCTGTTATGTCCATATTTTCAATTAATGGCTCAGGTAATAGCTCCTGAAGTCTTTTTCCTATGGTTTCACTGAGCGCTTTGCGATTTTTCAACAGGAAGTTTTTGTTGGCGGCAACTATTCTTATCTCGTCATTTATTAAAAGCAATGAGGAAGGAATCGCCTCGAGTAACATCTCAAAAAGCTTTTCATACTTATCCGCACCATCGCGAGCAGCAAGATGCGAATGCTCTATTTTACCCCCCGCCGACAAATCTAATGGAGACATCGTGACTTCTCTTTTTTTGGATTAGCCTAGACTCGAAACAGAATGAGGATTTTCAGAAACTACAAAATTATATGGCGCCCATGGTCCACTCAATAGAATACTTCTTCCCAATTGTGCCTTCATCTGGTCAACAATTGATTGGAACATTCCAAGGGACGACTTATTGATAAGAAAATA